>NZ_JBSIUU010000005.1:0-135238 GCF_053654535.1 Helicobacter sp. T3_23-1056
CTGCACAAAGAGAACTTGCTGACTATGTAAAAAAAGCGAAAAAAGAAATGGTGTTTGGCAACCTAACCCACATAATCCCTTGCATAGAAATCTATGAATCCAAAGAATACAACGCCGAAGTGGAAAAAATCATCAAAAAATACTGCAAAGAATGTGAGTGAAAATCTAAAAGATGGCAAAATAGAATATTTCCCCGATATTTCACACGATGAAATCAACGAATATTTTGGAATCACAAACCCAAAAGATTCACAAATCTAAATCAAAATAAAGAAAGGACAAAATGAGCATAGAAATCCGCAATCTAACTAAGCACTTTGATAGGTTTAAGGTTGTGTTGCGATTGACTTCGGGCGTGCTAGATTCTAGATTTTCTCTGCCAAGCGAGAATGCAAAAACATTTATCGCTAAACACAATTTTTCAAACGCGCAAATCACTATGCTAAAACTCTTAAATCTTGAATGCAAAAGCAATAATTTTGAAATATGGATTAACAATGAGTAATTCTTTGTTTGATGATTGTATCGATTCTAGCGTGAAATCTTGTGATAAACCACGCACAAAATCTCACAATAAATCAACATTGATAAAATCCCCTCTGCGCTATCCCGGAGGCAAATCTCGCGCTATCAAATTCTTATCGAAATTTTTGCCAAAGGACATAGATGAGTTTAGAGAGCCGTTTTTTGGTGGTAGCTCTTTTAGCCTTTATCTCGCGCAAAATCCACGCTATAAGCAAACCAAAATCTATGCCAACGATATAAATTCTGAGCTGTTTTGCTTTTGGCAGAGTTTGCAAACGCGCCCAAATGAGCTAATAAACGGGATTTTGGAGCTAAAAAATAGATTTCAAAACGGCAGGGATTTGTATCGCTTTATCCTCTCTAGGCGAGAATCTCCCCTAGACACACTCACGCGTGGAATCGATTTTTTTATCCTAAATCGCATTACTTTTTCAGGCGTTGTCGATAGTGGCGGGTATTCCCAAAAGGCTTTTGAAAGTCGCTTTACGCCAAGCAGTGTGGAGCGACTAGGCACAACGCAAGGGATTTTGGGGAATTTTTGCTTTTCAAATAGCGATTATGCTGGGTTTTTGCAGGGCAAACCTAGCGACAATAAAAGCGTATTTGTATTCCTAGACCCGCCATATTTTAGCGCGAGCAAATCCAAACTCTACGGCAAAAAGGGCATTTTACACACGGCTTTCAACCACAATGAATTATGCCAAAATCTAAAATCCACCAAGCATAAATTTTTGCTAACTTATGATAATAGCGCGTTTATCCGCGAGCTGTATGGGGATTTTTGTCTGGTAGAGTGGGATTTGCAATATGGTATGAATAATGTCAATAGCCAAAATGCCCCCAAAGGCAAGGAACTTTTGATTAGCAATTTTACGCTAGCAAAATGCACTGATGATTTGGCAGGGCAAATGCAGGCAAGCCAAAATCGCATTAGCAAAGAAAATCTTGGTTTGGATTTTGACAAGCAAATCGTGGTTTAAATTTTAAAAGTTAGGGCAAAACGCATAATGCAACAATCTAAAATCACGCAAAATAAAGCAAAAAAATGAAAAGATTTTAAAATTTAAACACAATTTTGCGCAATGTTGCAAAAAAACAAAAAAGCGTGAGTAAAATAGCGAGCAAAATAACACTTACAAGGAAACACAAATGGATTTGAATTTGCACGGCGCGGTTGCGGAGTTTTGGGGAAATCATAGCGAGATTTTGGAGATTTTGCATACCGAGATTTTGCAAGGCTCTTTTACCCAAGAGATTATCGGGCATTTTATTTGCGCGTTTTTGGCGGGCTTTGGCTTTTGCTACGGGCTAAATCCACAGCTTAAAACGCTTGTGTGGAGCGGGGTTTTTGCCGCAGTGGGGCATACTTCGCGCGCTTATCTTATGGAGAGTGGGGCTCTTAGCTTTGCGGGGGCGAGCTTTGTGGCGAGCCTATTTATCGGGCTTTTAGGCACTTTTGTCGCCAAACGACTAAAAGCCCCGATTGAAGTGGTGATTTTCCCTGCTTTGTTGCCGATGTTTCCGGGCAAATACGGGTATCAAAGCATCATTTCGCTGCTAAATTTTATCGAGCATAGGGACGATGCCACGCGCTTAGAGTATCTGCTTAGTTTTTTTGATAATTTTATGATTATGTTCTCCGTCTCGCTCTGCCTTGTGGCTGGCACTCTTGTCGTGCTCTCAATCTTTTATGAGCAAAGCTTTATGATGACACGCGGAATCAAACGGCTAAAAATACGGGAGCATTAAATATTTTTGATTATTAGCGGTTTGATATTGACTCAGAACAACTTAGGGCAGAAATCACATCAATGGCATTAAAAATCTTTAAGGTTGTGCTAGGTATAGATTAGGTGAGTTTAAAGAAAACAAAAAATAGAATTTGATGCTTCATCTAAAACGAAGCATAGTTTTAGATATAATGCAAAAATTAAACAGCAATATTTGTATAAAATATTGCTAAAACTGCTAAGAAGCAATTCGTTTAAGTTGAGTTGAACCAAATAATCACATTAGACATAATCATTGCTTAATATGTTAAAAAAATTTTGATATAGTTCCATATATCCGCATAATGCGGAAATTTAAAGATATGTTTGGATAGGAGTAGTTATGAAAAATGCTAAAAGATTAGAAATAATTAAAGCCATAGAGAAAAAATACAATATTCTATTGATAAATCTATTTAAGGACGAAAAAAATGAATGCAATCAATGTCACAGTAATTGTAATGATTGTGGCTGGGATAGATAGTGCTAAAACTAAAAACAATAAACAGCAGAGATGATTTTTTAAGATACCTTAGCCTTGCTGTCAATAAATTTGCTGGAACAGAAAGTTTCAAGCTTGAAGATTTGGTTTTAGATAAATCTTTGCTCTTAAAATACAAAAAAGATGTAGATAAACTAATTGATGAAACTTTCTTTTTTATAGAACATGACAATGAAAAAGGAAAAAACTTTTATAAAAAAACTTATAGGATTCCCGAAATTTGTCAAAGAACAATACAAGATTTAAAAAATATGAATATCAATCAATATATACTCGATTTTCTTGGTAAGTATCCATTAGTATTGCATACAGAATTTGTAAGATGGCTGGAAACAAAACACAAAAGTATGTTATCGTTTATTTTGGATAAATATTGGCATAATTTTATAATATATTCGTATGAGTATAAATCTTGGTGTCTCGATAATGTTGGTTATTTTGTGCATCATGTGCCAACGCCTAAATACGAACAAACAAACCAAGAATCGGAGGATATTATTTTTGAACACGCCTTATTTTTTTCTGAATACAGAAAAAAGTTCCCTATATCAGAAAACATTCTGTTATACAATATGCCATATAAGATTCTTTCCAATTCTTTACAATTTAAGCAAATTAAAAACATTATTTTTGATCTTGTTTCTGAAATGGTGTATATGCCAAAATTTAGAACAAAAAAGGTAGATGATGAAAAAATAAACAATTTGCTAAAACAGACACAAGAAAACTTAGAGAAAAATGGATTTTATCTAATCAGCAATGGCTTGGATTTTGATGAATATCATATTTTTACTTCACAATTAGGGATTGTCATAAATTATACAAAGATTGAAATAGATAAAACTAGCCCAAGAAAATTCAATAGCCATCGCGCAATGCCGTTACATACGGATGCCAATGATGTTGATATTGTTGCTTGGTTTTGTCAAGAACAGGAAGGATAAGAAAGATGGAAAAATTATTTTAAAAAGTTTGAGGTGTTTTAAAAAGTTTTTTACAAATAATGAGATAGAAATCCTTAAAACTATTCCTATACGCTATCCAATATACAAAAGGTTTTATATGGGTGAATTTCCATTGTTAAAAAATGATAATTTTTATTATGCTCCGTGGCTGGAGCTGGAGTCATATACAGAATCTCAGGCGATTATTTTGAAAAAATTTCGTGATTTTATACAGAATCAAGATGAAATAGTAATTGATATACAAAAAGGTGATATTTTGGTCATTGACAATACAAGCGTTTTGCATGGTAGAAATGCTATTAGTGAAACATCGAATAGAGTCTTATATAGAACACACATTTCTTTACCAAACAACTAAAATGTTTTTTGCCAATATAACAATAAATACGCACCCCAATCACTACACAATTTGACATTATAAAATTCTGTCTCGCCCATATTACTTAAACCTCGTATTATTAGCAATAATTCACTAGCAAAGCATTCTTTGGCGACTTTGCGCATAAACACAATTATTTTTTAAGCATACCACTGCTTGCGTTGGTAGCGTTGTTAAAGTAAAAAGAAGTTTTTTATCAATGCTTAAATTTAATCCCATTGCGTTATGGGACATAAATGCTATCTATTTAGTTTATTTTTTTATCGTTAAAATCTCTCATAATGTTGCTCATAATGATAAAACAATACATTTGTTACTTACATTTATAAGCCACACCTTGAATGTGATATTCGCCCACACTATCGCTAGCGACATACCCAAATCCAAATCCCGTATTTATCATACTCCCACCAGCATTACGAAATCCGCCATCAGAAGCGATAATACTTACCGTGTCGCCACCTAGCGCAAATGCGTTATTTTTTAAATCATTTATTGCAGAGGTTTTAATATCTTTTAGGGAAACTTCTTTTAGAGGGATTCCGCTACAATCGCTGTTTGCAAAACCCTGCACTTCGCCAAGTTTTTTGCAATTACCTTGAGGTGTAGAATTTCCTATTAACTCCACACTTTCAGCACCGCTCACAAGTTGAGTAGGCTGAAAACTACAACACCCACTTAGCAAAATCACAGCCAAAGCAATACTGATTGAAATACTTATCTTATCCATAAACTACCCTTAATATGAAAATTAGCATAAATGACAAGCTATAAATAAGCTACAAAATCTTTATGCCAAAAACGATACTACAAAAAAAAAAAAAAACAGAATCTAAATATGAAAATACAGATTTTGCAATTTTTTACTAATATTTGGATTTTGTGTTTTTGTTGTATTAGTTCATTTTTGTTGTGGTTAGGTTTTGCAAAAAACCAACAAAAAAACAAGAAAGCCCAGATAATAACAAATCATCATTGCAAGCAGTCTTAAAAAAATGCGCACTAACCCATAACTTTAACAAAAATACCTACCCTAAAATCTATTCTAAGATTTTCGCCTTTGTTTTGCCAATGTTTGCCAATCGCACCACAAAACACCTATATAGCATAAAAAATATTGCTATAATTTTGTTTTTTTGCAAAATCATAAAATCTGCGACATAAATCAACAAAATCAAAACACAAAAACAAGCAATACCTCACAAATCACAAAAGGAGCAGTATGCGTCTAAGATGGCGTAATAATCGGCATAACGCACGCAACGAACACGGCGCAAAATTTGCCCTCAAAGGCGCGTTTGCTATTTCTCTTGGGCTTGCGTTTGCGATTTTGTGCGCGATTATCACTGCGCTTGTGAGTATTTTTTCTTTTGATGCGAGCGTGCAGGTGGGCGCGTTTGTGGGGATTCTCGCATTGCTTATAATCCTATGGACAAATCAAGCCCTGCCTCTTGGCATAGTCTCTCTTCTGCCTATCGTGCTTTTCCCAGCTTTTGGGATTTTAGATGTCAAATCCGCCGCGAGCAACTACGCAAACCCCATTATTTTTTTATTTTTGGGCGGGTTTATGCTCGCCACTGCGGTGGAAAAAATCGGGCTTCATAGAATCATCGCCAAATCATTCCTAAGCCATTTCCCTCCCACGCCAAAGGGCGTGATTACCGCGCTTGGCGTGGCGAGCGTGGCATTAGGCAGTGCGCTATCAAACTCCACCGTTGCGCTATTGCTTATCCCTGTGGCGTTGTCCGTGTCAAACGATGAGATTCTAAAAACGCGCTTTTTGCTTAGCGTGGCGTTTGGGGCGAGCATTAGCGGGATTACCACGCCTATTGGCACGCCTCCAAACCTCATTTTCATAGGCTTTTTAGAGACGGTTGGGTTTGAGGGTATCGGCTTTATGACTTGGATTATGATGATGCTCCCGCTTACAATCACAATGCTCTATGCAATGGTGAAAATCCTCTCTTTTGGCTTGCCAAATGACACGCTTCAAATCGAGGTGTTTAAAGAAATCAGCGTGAGTTTTGCGCATAAGCGATTGCTTGTTATGCTTGGCTGTTTGCTGCTTTTGTTGCTACTCAATTCGCCCATTAAGCCCTTTTATGACGGCTTAGGGTTAAATGAAAACGCGGTATTATTGCTATTTGGGCTGCTTATGTTTGTGCCAAAGTTGGGCTTTTTGCAGTGGGAAGATTCTAAGCAGATTCCCTATGAGATTAACTTTTTGTTTGGGGCGGGATTTTGCGTGGCTATGGCGATTTCGGAGATGAGCTTGGGGAGCGCGTTTGCGCCGATTTTTAGCTACCTTTCAAGTTTGCCTATTCTTGTGTTTATCCTGCTTTTGTGCCTGCTTGTGCTGACTTTGAGTATGTTTATTAGCTCTACCGCGCTTATTGCGATTTTGCTCTCCATCATTTTTGCCTCTACAAAGGGCTTTTTAGACCCCCAAATGCAAAGCCTTGTGATGCTTATTGCCACCATTTGCGTGGGCTTTAGCTTTATGTTCCCTATCTCTACGCCTCCAAATGCGATTGTCTTTAGCAAGGGCGGGATAAAGATTTGGGATATGTTCCGCTTTGGGATTTGCCTAAGTGGGGTTGGAATCGTGCTTCTCATCGCCTTTGCGATGCTGTATTGGCGATGGTTTTTGTAGTTTGGGGGCTAGATTTTTGCGTGGTTTTGTTTTAGTTTTTGGATTTTGTGCGTGGATTTTTGTGTGGATTAAAAAATTTACAAGCAAGATTTTGCAGTAGTTTAAAATTTAAAAAGTCTTTTAGTATTATTTTATGATTTTTATTAGGCAGATTTTAGATAGAAACTAGCCTAGCATTTTACAAAACATAAGCATTAAAAGAATGAAATAAGCTAGATTCTAGTGTGCGTTTGCAGTTTAAAAATAAACTAAAAGAGCGATTAGCAAATCCAAAAGTGCCAAAAGATAAGCTAAAAGGTTTTGAAAATGTCTATAAAATCAAGCTAAAATCGCTTGGGTATAGGCTAGCGTATGAGATTGTTGATGAGAGATTAGTGATTCTTGTGCTTGTGGTGGGGAAAAGAGAGAATAACGCCGTGTATGAGGCATTAGCACAACGATTTTAAACAAAACGCATTGCAAAACTCATTGCAAGATAGGTTGCACATATTTTACGCGGATTAAATTTTAAAATCTTATCTACAAGATTTTTGATTTTCTCTATAAGTGTTTTGCTAAGGCATTTTTGATACAGAACTAATGATTTTTGTATCAAGTAATGCGTTTGCTTTAAGTAATATTTAAGTTTTATTGTGGCACAATTCACTCGTTTAGGGGGAGCCGTTTTCCCCACCCTTTCTTTTCTTTCATATTTTCACCCTACTTCATTTTAACAACTCATATATTAAATCATTCAAAAATACTTGGATTTTGGCACTATCTATATTTATGATACATATTGTCATTTTGCTATCATCGTAGATACAGGCATTTAGTCTTGGTTGATTGTTATTATTGAGCTTGTAGAGATTCTCAAAATGAAAAGCGCGATTTCGTATATTGCGTAATAAATGCAATAACAACCTAGATTTATGATAACGCCTTAGCTTAAAACCACTTTTAAATTTGTTTGTATTTTTCACATAGTATCGCTTGAAGTCTAAACTATCCAAAAATGCTTTATCAAAAAGTCTGCCTTCAATTTTGTAGCATTCTGCGATTTTTACCCAAAATCCCAAACTTTGTATAGATACAAGTTTATCGTGGGTGGGGTTTGGCTCTTTTGGCATTTCTAGTGCTGTATCTCTAGGCACGCTATCAAGCCAAGCTATATTATTGGCACACATTATAGAGTCAATTTTATTTCGTAATAAAACCTCTGCGATTCCTATATTTTCACTGATTGAAGCGATAAGTTTGAAGTTTTCAAAATGCTGATTTGGGCTATCATAGCTTAGGATTCGCTTTTTGGAAAATAATGTGTGAATTTTATCTATGCTAAAATTTTTAAAATCTTGCATATTTACCCTTTTTGTCAAATCGCGCTAGATTGTAACCATTTTTAGTTTTGGATTGTCTTAATTTCTTTTAAATCCAAATTATACACTCTAAAACCTCTATTTAGCTTTCAGCTCTGCTTCTAATTTTCTAAAATTGCATTTCAATCCGCCGCGAATATTTTTATCATAATCGCAAATATATTTTAAAGTTTTCATATCAAATCCCAACACTTTCAAACAAATATGATAATCCAACATATCCACGCAATCTTTGATTTGCGAAGTGGCAAAAAAGTTATGTTGCGCATTAAACACACTTTGCATTTTAGCCCAATGATTCAAAGCTAATTTTTCCCACAAATCATTATGTTTTTCTATCAAATCCATTTTTGGCAATCTAAAACTATCCATAATATCTTTGTTATTGTGCCTGCCGTCCCCATAGATTCGTAGCCACCAATAATACACATTTGAATTGATAAGGCAAAACACAAAATATTTATTTTTCACGCTAAAAGATTTTATTTCCGTGCTTTGGTAGGGAATCTCTAAAAACGCGTTATACCAATAATTCCCGCTTGTGCGTATGTATAGAGACTCATCGCCACCAAACAAATCGCCAAGTTTATGTGGCAACTTTTTGAAATAACACAAAAGCTCTAAATTCTTTTCCCCGCCAATTTTTGGGATTCTATGCCTTGTGGCAAAATCGCTACCTAGCTCACTATCAATCAGTAACAAATCACTCACAGGGCTAAATTCTAGTTCCTCGTGCGGAATTTTTTGTCGCACAAAATTGCTCGTTTTAAAAATCGCTTTTTGATTTTCGCCCTTAGAATGCGCAAACAAAATGCTTACGCTTTGAGACATTTTGTCAAACTGCGGAGAGCCATCTCTATCATACGATGAGATTTGTATATTTTTGTAGTTTGAGTGCAAAAGATTTCTAAGCCCGCTTTGTGCCAATGAAAAAGTAAGCGCGTAACTCGTTACAAAACTAAAACGCGCTTTTTGCTTGATAAGATTGTGTGCTAGCTCGGCAAAATTTGAGCTAATCTCGCCAAAATACGAATGCGGAAATGTTGATTCTATAAGTTGTTTTTGATAGTCTTTGTTGAGATTGCCATATGGCGGATTGCCGATGATTAAATCAAAACCCATAAAATCCCCGTTGCTATCCAAAACTTCGGGGAATTCAAACCTCCATTCAAACGCGCCTTTATACTCATCGCCACTTAAAGCAGAATCTAGCCTATGGCGCAGTAGCTTGATATTTGCATAGCTTATCGCTGCTTTTGCCTGCTCATTTTCATTTAGTTTTGTCTCTGCAAAAAGATTGCCCATTCGCCCGCTTAGCCCATCTAGCAGGCTATCATCATCAAGCAAAAAATTCCCAAAATCACGGATATGATTTTTCAACGCTTTTTCTAAGGCTTGCTTTGTTTTAGGGTCTTTGAGCGTTAAGCGAAATGTCGCTTTTAGATTTTGGATTTTAGATTCTATGTCTTTTTTCTTTGGTTTTAGCTCGCTTTGGCTAGAGTGCTTATACTCAAAGACTAGCTTTTGGTAGTCTTTGATTTGCTTGTCGATATTTGGGATATGTCGCAGGCTATCTTGCAGGGCAAATCGACTTATGAGCGAGTTGCCACATTTTATGTTTATATCGATATTTGGGAGGGTTTGCATCTGGTGGCGATGCGCGCTTAAATCTGGCTCATAGCCCTCATCACTACTTGTTAGATAATAGCTATTTTTTAGCAATTCTATCCATAGTCGTAGTTTGCAGATTTCCACAGAATTTGGATTTATATCCACGCCAAAGAGATTATGTTCGATTATGGATTTTTTTAGATGAAAGAGCGTTTTTTGGATAGTTTGGTTATTGTCGTTTGGCTTAGTTGGCTTGCGATAGTCAAATACTTTATCTTGCGCCACATATATGATGATTTCATCATCTTCGATTTTTAGTTCGTATTCGTTTAGCTCATCGCTTAGTCGCAAGTAGTGATAGATGCGCACCATTTCACATAGCACAGAGACTAGGAAATGCCCGCTTCCCACGCTCGGGTCGCAGATTTTCACTTCACGCAAAATCTTTTTAAAATCCTCTTTCCTCTCGCGCTCATCGCGGATTAGCTCGCGCAAATCATCGAAATTTTTGGCATTCCATTTGGGATTTGCTTCGTTAAACTTCTCTACGATGACTTGCTCCAAACTCACACGACACATATAGCTAGTGATAAAATTTGGCGTATAATAGCTCCCCTCTTTGTAGCCATTTAGCTTTTCAAAGACTAGCCCTAGCACATTTGTTTTGATGAGCTCTTTTTGCTCGATGACATTGCTAGATTCCACACTATCAAATCCATCAAATCGCGCACGATTTCGCGCATTATTTTTGCCTGCCTCCCCACTACCATAGTCAAAGCTATCCAAAAACTCAAATATATAATCAAGCAGATTTACGCTCCCAGCCTTTGTCTTGCCGTCTTTTTTGACTTGCGTGGTAGGATAGTAGGCAAATGTGGCGTTATTATCAAGCATAGAGATTTCTAGGATTTCCTCGCATTCTTGCTTCTCAAAGAGGCTAGAATTTAGATGAGGGAGATACGCCAAAGGCGAGCTTGTATCGCGCTTATTATGCGCCTTTGCCAAAATCTCAAAAAACAAATGTGAGAGGGCTTGATAATCTTTTAGCTTAGATTTATTGAGGAAGGCAAGCGAAGTATCATCATTAAAGCGCACCAAATTTGCCTCAATGAGTTTTAAAAATAAGATTCTATTTAGCCATAAAATAATATATTGCATCACAAAATCTAAATCATTTGCTTTGTCCTTGTCGTAGGCTTGCAAATGCGAAAAAATAAGGTGATAAAGCGTGTTGCGCCCCTCTTTGCTCTCTTTGCTAGGTAGGATTAGGATTTTGCCGTTTTTGGTGTATTCAGCAAGCCCTAAGATATAGAGCAATTCATTATAAAATCGCGGGCTTAGCGGGTTGTTTAAGCTAAATTCGCTAAAAAGAAAATCTTTGTGGAAAATCTTGCAAAGCAACTCCACGCGCTTTTTGAGTGCGGGGGTTAGATTTTGGTGGCTAGATTTTGCGTTGCTTTGGGCGATAGATTTTGCGTCTTTTGGTGTGTTTTGCGTGTTTTGCGTTTTGTTGGCGTTTGTCGTGCTAGATTTGTCGCTGTTTTTAAAATTTAAAGATTCCAAATCTATGTAGATTCCATATATTGTCCCCTCAACCACATCAAGTATGTCTTTTGCCTTTGCATAAAAACTGCTTGTGTCGTTTTTGTAGCGAGAAAATGCCTCTTTGATTTTGGAATTTTTTAAAAAAAGTCTATCAAACTCTTTGTAGCTAAAAATAAAAAAACGCGTAAAATCCGTGATGATGATAGATTCTAGCCCATAGTTTTGCTTCTCCCACACTTCGCGCAAATAATACAAAATCGCCTCGTGCAACGCCTTGCAATTCACATTGCTTGGGCTAAACATTTGCTTATTTTTGGTTAGATTTTCGGGCAATTTTGCCTCTATGATGACTTTTGTATGCGCGTTTGTGGCGTTTGAAGTGTCATTTGTATCGCGCTTTATGAGGGCTAAATCAATCGCGCTATTTGCATTTAATGCACCGCTTTCTTGCTCGCTTTGACATTCAAACCCTAACGCATTAAAAAGTTGCGCTAGCTCATTGCTTGCTAGATTGCGCTCGGTGTATTTGGTGGATATGAGATTTTGCTCTAGTTTGTGTTGCACGCTTGATTGGTATGAAGCGATAATGTTTGCAAATTCGCTTAAATGCGTCTTTTCTAATGGCTCTTGGGCGTAGGTAGCATTTATGTCCTCTAGCGCAATGGGATTAAATTTAAGCATTGATAAAAAACTCCTTTAGATTTTGCAATGGTGGTTTTAAATCGTTTTTTTAACGCATTATTCTGTGGAATTTTAGCAAAATTTGACTACTTCAAGGTTTTTATAATAAGTGCATTTGTCGCTCTGATATTTTTAGAATTTGGCACAAAAAGAGCTTGTGATTGTGGCAATATTTTCAATTCTATCTTACAATTTAATAAAACTATAAGAGAGAAGAAGTATAATTACAAATCCAAAACATTAGCCAAGCCATAAAAAATAATAAAATAAAAAGGAAATCAAACAAAGTGGAAGAACAAAAAGAACAAATAAGTTTTGGTGATTTGGGGCTTAAAAAATCCGTGCTAAAGGGCGTGCAAGCGGCTGGGTTTGGCACTCCTAGCCCTATCCAAGCCCAAGCCATACCAGCCGTGCTAAAAGGTGGCGATGTCATCGCCCAAGCCCAAACAGGCACAGGAAAAACCGCAGCTTTTGTCCTGCCAATACTACACAATCTACAAAATAACGGCGAAATCGAAGCGTTAATCATAACCCCCACACGCGAGCTAGCTATCCAAATCAGCGATGAAGCATTTAAGCTAGGTAGATTTTGTCGCACGCGCACGATATGCGTCTATGGCGGGCAAAATATCAAACACCAAATCAGCTTTTTAGACAAAAAGCCACAAATGATGATAGCCACACCGGGCAGATTGCTAGACCATTTACAAAACAATCGCTTGCGCAACTTCGCACCTAGAATCATCGTGCTTGATGAAAGCGATGAAATGCTAGATATGGGGTTTTTAGAATCTATCGAAGAGATTTTTTCATACTTGCCCGAGCAAATCCAAGTGTTGCTATTTTCTGCGACTATGCCAAAACCTATCCAAGAGCTAGCCGACAAACTGCTAATAAACCCTACCAAAATCAAAATCGCACCCGCAGAAGTAACAAACCACGACATCACCCAAAAATACTATGTCATCAATGAAAATGAGCGCAATGAAGCCATAATCCGCCTGCTTGATACGCAAAATCCCACCTCATCTATCATTTTCACGCGCACCAAAAAAGAAGCGGACAATCTAAATGAGTTTTTGCACGCACAAGGATATGATTCTGTGGCGTTGCACGGAGATTTAGACCAGAGGGCTAGGCGAGAGGCGATAAACGCATTTAAAGGACGAAATGCCGATAAAAAACGCACGCCAATCCTAGTCGCCACCGATGTGGCAAGTCGCGGGCTAGATATTAGGAATGTAAGCCATGTGTTTAATTATCATATACCGCTAAACCCAGAGAGCTATATCCACCGCATAGGGCGCACAGGGCGAGCGGGCAAAAAGGGCGTTGCTATCACGCTTGTAAGCCCGCTAGAATATAAAGAATTGCAGCGAATCCAAGATGATGTAGGCTCAAAATTAGAATTATTTGAAGTGCCTATCGACCCCGCACAAGGGCTAAACAAACTGCTAGAAACCAAAATTTCAAATGAAGCGATAGAAGCATATTCACGCATAGGCAATGAAATCGAGCTAAGCCAGCTTTGTCTAAAACTTTTAACGCATTATTTAGAAAAAACAGAAATGCCAAAACTCCCCCAAATGCCACAATCATCTAGCCTAGCAAAAAAAGATTCTAGCAAGTCTAGCCACTCAAAACCATATAACAAGCCAAGAAAAAACCACCAAAACCATAGGCATAGCAACGCTAGCGAGCATTCCTAGCGTGCATTATTTTGGGTATTAAACTTATGTTTGCTAGTGGCTTAAAATCTTAATAAAACAAAAATCTACATAAAAGGAGCAAAAATGGCACTAAAAGAATCTAGCTACATTTGGAAAAATGGCAAACTCATCGCGTGGAAAGACGCTACCACGCATATCCTAAGCCATACGATTCATTATGGAAATGCCGTATTTGAAGGCACTAGGGCGTATATGACGCCAAAGGGACTAGCGATTTTTCGGCTTGATGACCATTGCAAGCGACTTTTAAATTCTGCAAAAATCGCTCGCATAAACTGCCCCTATGATTTAGCGGAGCTAAAGCAAGCGCACATTGAGTTGTTGCGCGCAAATAAGGCGGATTATAAAGGCAATGTCTATATTCGCCCATTTATCTTTCTAGGCTATGGCGTTATGGGCGTGTATCACGCAAACGCCCCTGTGGAGACTGCCATCGCTGCGTGGGAGTGGGGCGCGTATCTTGGCGAAGAGGGCATAAATAACGGAATCAAAGTCAAAATGAGCTCTTTTGCGCGCAATTCTGTGAAAAGCTCGATGGGCAAGGCAAAAGCTGCGGCAAATTATTTCAACTCTCAAATGGCGAAATACGAGGCGATTGCGTGCGGGTGTGAGGAGGCGTTGTTGCTTGATGAGAGCGGGTTTGTGAGCGAGGGAAGCGGGGAGTGCTTTTTTATCGTTAGAGATGGCAAGCTCATCACCCCGCCACACGACTATACGCTAGAATCTATCACCCAAGCCACCACCATAGAAATCGCCCGCGACTTAGGCATAGAAGTGGTGGAGCGCAATATCACGCGCGATGAAGTCTATATCGCTGATGAGGCGTTTTTCACAGGCACAGCAGCTGAAATCACGCCTATAAGAGAGGTGGATTTCTACCCCATAGGCGTGCGAAGTGGCGAAGCAAAGGCAGGTGTCATCACCAAAAAACTCCAAGCAGAGTTTAACAAAATCATCAATGGAGAGAATCCAAAATACGCCCATTATCTTACTTTTATTGATTAAGTTAGATTGATAAAACAAGATATTAGCTATAAATTGATACCCTTGCAAACGCATAAACTAAAATCTAAATCCAAAAGGAGAATCTAATGCCGATTGACTTAAACGAACATTTGAAACGAAAAAATGCCAATAATGGCGCAAACAACCAACATAACGAAAATCCACGCGATTCAAACAACCGAAATAATGGCAACCAAGACAACGATAATAGAAATGGTGGCAAAAATCCATTTCCGCCAAATTTTAATGCAAATTTTGGCATTCCGCCAAATGTGCTAAATTCTCGCTTTGTAACCTATGCCATCGTAGGCATAATCGCCGTGCTACTTTTTGTGATGGCGCGTCCATTTGTGGTGGTAAATTCTGGCGAAACAGGTATCAAAGTAACGATGGGTGCGTATGATTATGAGAATCCTATGAAGCCGGGCTTGCATTTTTTTGTGCCGATTTTCCAAGATGTCATTATCATTGATACAAAGGTGCGCACGCTAAATTTCACTAGCCGAGAAGATATGGGCAATGTCGGCAAAAACCAAAGCATACTGCGAAATGAAGCAATCAATGTGATGGATACAAGCGGTATGACGATTTCTATCGAGCTAACCGTGCAATATCGCTTAGATGAAGCCAAAGTGCCTTTTACGATAGCAAACTACGGGACTGCGTGGGAACAAAAGCTAATCAATCCCGTTATCCGCGACATCGTGCGAAGCGCGGTGGGCAAATATCCCACCGAAGAGCTCCCCACCAAGCGTGATGAAGTGGCAAGCCTTATTTATAATGGATTTAAAACAAGCATAGATGCCGTGCCAAATCAGCCCGTAAAACTAGAATCTATCCAACTACGCGAAATCGTCCTGCCCGAAGAAGTAAAATCTAGAATCGAGGGCGTAGAGCTAGCAAAAAGAGATGCCCAAAAAGCCAAAGAAGAGGCAAATGCCCTGCGTGAGAGAGCAAAAGGTAAGGCAGATTCCCTAGAAATCGAAGCAAAAGGGCAATCTCAAGCAAACCGACTTGTAAATGATAGCCTATCTCAAAGACTTTTAGAACTTCGCCAAATCGAAATGCAGGGCAAATTTAACGAAGCATTAAAAGAAAATAAAGACGCACAAATCTTTCTAACCCCCGGTGGTGCAGTCCCAAATATCTGGGTAGATAGCAAAAGCAAACAGCAAAATTCTGTCATAAGCAAGTAATGATTTTGGCATAAGATTCGCTATTTATCAACACTCAAAGCCCAAAAACAAGGGGAAGTAAATGGCTAAAAAAATCCAAAAGATTCTCTCTCTTTTTGATTGGGATACTTCCCCGCTTATCCCCGCTATCGCCCAAGATAGCGACACAAAGCAAGTCTTAATGCTAGCTTTTATGGACAAAAAAGCATTACATCTTACTTTGCAAAGTGGAGAGATGCACTATTTTTCACGCTCCAAACAGCGCATTTGGCACAAAGGCGAGCAAAGCGGACATTTTCAAATCGTGCAAAAAATCCTAATTGATTGCGATAATGACGCGCTTGTATTTTTCATAAAGCAAAAAGGTGTAGCCTGCCACACGGGGCAAAAAAGTTGCTTTTTTAGAGAAATAGATTTTGACAAATCTAGCGTAAAATCCGCCCCAAAATCCAATCTAAATTCTGGCGTTAATTATGGTGTCATTGATAGTTTATACCACACGCTTTTAGAGCGCAAAAACGCAAACCCCAAAACTTCCTACACCGCTATGCTTTATCAAAAAGGCACAGATACTATCGCCAAAAAAATCATCGAAGAAGCTAGCGAAGTAGCCCTAGCATTCAAAGATTGCGACATTTTAAATGACACTTACGAAAGCGACAAAAATGCGCACGCTAAAAACGACTGCAAAAAATACCGCTTAGCAAAATCTACTACAAAATCCAAAATAGATTCTAGCAATAGCACTGCCAAATCCCAAAATCCACATTCTCATCTAGTCTATGAATGCGCTGATTTGCTCTATCATAGCCTTGTAGCCCTAGCCAAGCACAATATCCACCCAGAGCAAGTAAAAGATGAGCTAGCAAGGCGATTTAATCTTAGCGGACTAGAAGAAAAAGCAAGACGAGCAAAATCCACCACAAAATCTAGCGCAAAATCAAAAACCATAACAACAAAATCTAGAGCAAAATCTAGCAAATCCACCAAGACATACAAAAAAACAAAACCAACAAAGGCAAATAAATAATGTATCCCCCACTATCTTTTGCCCCGCTAAAAGCTATGCTTGTCGCCATAGCAGAGCATATCACGGTAGTCGAGCTAGGCGTATTTATGCTACTTTTTTTAGTCTTTGTTTTTTTCTTTTTTTTATCGCTTGTGTTTTGGCATTTTAGGCGCATACTTTTTGTATTTTTCCTCATAGAAACGGCGATTTTGCTATGTATCCCCTATGGCATTTCCCAAATCTCCCAAAAAATCATCTACCCCATAGAAGTGCGCTATGACAAATTTCGCCCATTTGTCTATACCACAGGGTTTAACTACGACATAGAAATCACTAGCAAAGCAAAGCTCCCCATCAAAGAATGCTTGCTAACCGTTATCCCAAAACGAGCGGGAGCAAACATAATAAAAAAACCAAGACACAGCGTAGAATCTAGCGAAATAGAACCTAACCAAATAGAATCAAATACAAAATCAAATGTGGAATCAAGCACAAAAACAGGCACAGATTCAAATGCAAAATCAAATATCGCTATGGATTCTACCAAACAAGGCGAAGCAGAATCTAGCCAAGCAAATACCACGCAAGAAATGGTGGATTCTAGCACAAAGCAGGATTCTACCAAGACTACACAAGAATCTTTAAGTCAATCTAAAATCGCGCAAAATACGCAAATATCACAAACTAAGCAAGAAAACAACGATGATTCTAAAACGCCCCAACAAACGCAAGAATCTAAAGAATCTGCAAACGCTGAAATGCAAGCCCAAGAATCTAAAGAATCCCAAGAAAACAAAAAGCCCAAAAAACCAAAAACCCCCAAACCCCCCTCACCATACGCCCTCAAAGCCTACAAAATCCTAGATTATCTAGCCCCCATTGACGCATTTGTAGAAGTGCTAACGCTAGACACCCCACTCACATACAACAAAAAAGTCCGCTGGCAAGGAATCATACGAGACTATAAATATGATGAAAACTACGGCGCACAAATCAGCTGTCATTAGCATTTATGCGACACGAAAACACATTGCGTTTGTAACCAAACAAGACAATATTTTTCACGCTAAATTTTTCGCGCCAATCAAAATAATCAAAACAATCAAAAAACGCAAATCACAAACACTACACAAACACGCTATCACTCATCACGGGTTGCAAATTAGATTCTTTAAGCATTGCCAAAATCTCCGCCACACTGCGATTATCGCTTATGCTAAATTGCTCATCGCCTTTTTTGCTTGCTTCTTGCTTTCCTAGCGATTTTTGCTCTAGCGCGCTTCGCTCGCCTATGGCGACTGATACGCCTGCGGAGATTTTGTTTGCGCCTAGTTTTATGGCATTGTTGCGAAATCGCTCCCCCTCCCTGCTAGAAATGGTAATGCTAGCATAAGGCAAAAATAATCGATACGCACATAGCACTTGCAAAAGCCTAGATTCTGTAACGGCTTTTGGGTGGATTTTGGGGTTATTTATGATGGGGCGTAGTCGTGGGATTGATAGGGCGATTTCTGCGTTGGGGTATTTGCGCTGTAAAAAATATGCGTGCAAGGCGCAAGCTAGCGCGTCTTTGCGAAAATCATCTATGCCAAGCAAAGAGCCAAATCCAACCCCCCTCATTCCCGCTAGCAATGCCCTCTCTTGTGCGTAAAATCGATATGCAAACGCCCTTTTTTCGCCCTCTATGTGGATTCTAGCGTATTTTTTGGGGCAATAAGTCTCTTGAAATAGCGTTACAAAATCACAGCCATTTTGTCGCAAAATCTCGTATTCATCGATATTTAGCGCGTAAATTTCTACCCCTATGACTTTAAAATACTCCCTTGCTAGCTCGCAGGCTTTGGCTATGTAGTCGATGCTTGCGTATTCTCTACCCTCCCCACAAAGAAACAAAATCTCTTTTAAGCCACTTTTAGCAATGATTTCTAGCTCGGTTTTGATTTCATCTATTTCTAGCTTTGCGCGCTTGATTTTGTTGCCCTTTTGAAACCCGCAATACACGCATTTGCTCGCACAATGATTGCTAAGATACAATGGCGTAAAAACACTAATAGAATTTCCAAAATATGTTTGGACGCGCTTTTGTGATTCTTTTGCCAAAACTTCAAGCATAGATTCTGCCTCTATGCTAAGCAGAGCGCACAAATCGCTAACTTCTAAAAAATCTTTGCTAAGTGCTAATTCTACTTCTTTTTTGGTGTAGGCGTTTGGGTTATAAGATTCTCTTTTGCTAAGCACGGATTCTAAAATAGTAGAATCTATTTGTTGCATTTGGCTTTGAAACTCCCATACGCTAGCAGAATTTACCATTTTATTTTCCTTATTTTAGCTAGGCTAAATCGCTTAAAATCTAAAAAATACTTTTTGCCAAATGTTAATAATGTCAATCTTGCAAGAAACTTGTAAGTGGTGGATTTTTGCTTACAGGCGAAATATCGCTAAGAGGTGAAGACGCACTAGGGCTAGATTCTTTTGCTAATCCCGCCAAAAAAGCCGTCCTGCCCGCTTCTATGCCAAGTCTAAAAGCCCGCGCCATAAGCGCAATATCATTTGCATTCGCAATCGCAGTATTTGCCATTATCGCGCTTACGCCCATTTGCATCGCCTCGCAGGCTTGAGCAGGAGAGCCAACCCCCGCATCTACAATGATAGGCAAATCTATCTCGCGCAACAAAATCTCTATAAACGGCTTTGTTTGCAAGCCTTTATTTGTGCCAATAGGTGCGCCTAGTGGCATTATCGCGCACGCCCCTGCGTTTGCCATATCGCGCGCTACATATAGCTCAGGATACATATACACAAGTGGCGTAAAGCCCTCTTTTGCAAGCATTTCAGTGGCTTTGGCACTCTCATAATTATCGGGCAAAAGATATTTGCTATCGCTAATGACTTCGATTTTGATTAAATCACTATGGCAAATCTCACGCGCTAAGAGAGCGATGCGCAGGGCTTCATTTGCATTTCTAGCGCCGCTTGTATTTGGTAGTAGCGTGATATTTGGCGGGATAAAATCTAGTATATTTTCGATTCCACCGCTATTTGCTCTGCGCAGGGCAAGGGTTATGATTTGCGCTCCAGCCTCTTTGATAGCAGAATCGATTAGATGAAGTGAATATTTGCCAGAGCCAAGTATAAAGCGCGAAGTAAAGCTATGCTTACCAAGTTGCAATGTATCGCTAGATTCTGCGGGATTTTGGCTAGCTGTGGTGGATTTTGTAGATTTTAGATTTTGGCTAGATTTTAGGTTAGGCTCTATGCTAGAAGTGGTTTTTTTGTCATTCATTTGTTGCCTTTTTTTGCTTTTTTTGTTGCTTGTTTTTGATTGTTTTTGCTTGTTTTGATTGTTTTTGCTTGTTTTGCTTTTTTTGATTGTTTTGATTGTTGTTGCTTTTTTTGCGTATTTTTTATGCCATTTTTAGCACACAAAATCTCTAACACAAGGTTTGCTTGATGTGCAGCACAGATATTTACACGCGGACTCATAAGCCCCCTGCCATAGCCTGCCGCACTAAATAAATCCCCGCACACATAAAATCTATCATTGATTTTGTGCGTCTTTATCGCGTTTGAGTCTCCAAACCCCGCTAGCCCGCTCGCACATATCAAGACCGAATCTGGAAAATGCGCGTGAAAATGCTGTGCTAACATCGCTTTTGCATAAGGATTATCAAACGCTTCGCACACGATTTGAGAGCCACTAAAAAGCGTAGGGATATTGCTAGGCTCTATTTTTTGGGTGAAAATCTGCGTGGTGATAAAGGGGTTTATCGCTTTTATATGCGCTTGCAGGGCTTGCGTTTTTGGCTTGCCTAAATCATCGATATTGTAAGCCTGCCTATTTAGATTGCTAGGCTCGATAATGTCAAAATCAATCAGCACCAAATGCCCTACCCCACTTCTAGCAAGCATTATAGCAATATGCGAGCCAAGCCCTCCAAGCCCGCATATTGCGACTTTTGATTGTTTTAGCGCGTTATGGACTTTTGGCGTGTGTCGCGCGCTCATCATCGATTCTAGCGCGTCTTGTGGTGGCATTTCCCCTTTTTTTATACACCATAGCTCATCGCCATTTTCTAGGACTTTTGGCTCTTTGGTTGCAAAGCCATTGACTATCCATACGCTATCTTGCAACTCGCCTTCTTGCGACACACCATCTTGCCACGCACTATCTTGCAACTCGCCATTTTGCTTGCAAATTTGACTAGCAAAAAAACTAGCAGAATCCACCTTGTCGGTTTGATATTTTTTGCCATTAAAAAGTATGGTTTTTAGGTTGTTTTTCATTTGTATTGCTTTTGTTGCTTTGTTAGATGTTGCTTTTAGCCACCGCCTACGAAGCTAAGGATTTCGACTTTATCGCCTTGCTTGAAAATAATGTCGTTAAATTCATCTTTTGGGATTATCCTGCCATTTAGCTCCAAAGCGATTAGCTCTAAATTTAGCCCTTTTAGTCTTGCGTATTCTAGTAGGCTAAGGCTATCGTGAGTGAAATTCTCGCCATTGATACACATAATAAATCCTTAAAATCCCTAAAATCTAAAAAATTTTGGGAGGTTTTTTTTGAAAATTTATACGCCAAATATTGATAGATTTTGCAATATGGCAGAGAGGAAGGGATTCGAACCCTCGAAAGCTTGCACTTTACACGCGTTCCAGGCGTGCTCCTTCAACCACTCGGACACCTCTCTATCTTAGTAAATCTTGCTACAAACATTTAAAAATCACAGCATTTGTCAATGCCAAAAGTCGCTATTATATACCAAAATAGGCAATTTTTACGCATATTTGTGGGAAATAATGTTTGTAGAAAAATGATGATTTTATCGCAAAATTGCTTTATTTAAAACTTACAAAAAGCCCAAATCTGCCCGTTTTTGCGCTGTTTATAAAATCTTTATCTTGCGTGTTTTTTGCCTTTTTGTATAAATCTTGCACCGCCCTGCGATAAGAAAAAAGACTCTCTTCACAGCAACTACATTTTTGCAACACCTCGATATTTTTTTGCAAAATCCCCGCTTCCTCGCACTCATCTAGTAGCATAGAAACTAAATCCAAAAAATACTTCCCATCTCTTTTTTGGACATATTTTTTGCCAAAATCTATCATTATTTTTTCTGCCAAATCTTCCCCCACTTCATAGCAACACACCCGTATCGAAGCACCGATAAAAACAAGCAGATTTTGGGCTTTTGCGCCATTTTTTAGTAGCTTATAAATTCCATTAGTAAGGATTTTTTGGCATACCCCTGCCCTGCCCGCGTGGATTGCCACAAAGGCATTATTTTCTCTGTCAAAAAGCAACACAGGATTGCAATCAGCCACCAAAATAAGCGCGACAATATTTCTGTCATAATGGCAAAAAATGCCATCGCCCTGCCCTAAATTTTGCTCTTTTGATAAGTGAAATGTTTGATTTTGTGGATTTTGGTTTGAGGATTTTTGGTTTGGCAAATCTTGTAAAATCTCACAATTATCGCGGGGCAAATTTTCATTAGCAAGATTATAGATAGCATTTTGCTGAAGCGTTAAAATCCTATTAGAATGCACTTGATTGCAAAAAATAAGTGTTTTTTGTGGAAAATATTTAGAGAGGATTTGTGCGCGATTTTGCGCGACATTTTGGGGATTATCACCTGTGTGTTGCCCTAGATTTAGGCTATTATAAGAAGCCTTGCTTACGCCACCTAGCCTAGAGCTAAGCACAAAATACACCCCACTATCCCTAAAAAGCGGGCTTTGCTCGCTTGAATAAAAAATAGATTTGTCTTTTGCGTTGCTTGCGTTGCTTGCGTTGCTTGTTTTGTTTATTTTGTTTGTTTTGTTGCAGATTTTGCCTGCGTCTAGCGTTGTTTGGATTGGCATTTTTTGCCTTACTTTTATGGATTTTAGAGGGTGGA
Organism: Helicobacter sp. T3_23-1056; assembly: GCF_053654535.1. Taxonomy (NCBI): domain Bacteria; kingdom Pseudomonadati; phylum Campylobacterota; class Epsilonproteobacteria; order Campylobacterales; family Helicobacteraceae; genus Helicobacter; species Helicobacter sp. T3_23-1056. Next base: position 22,805 of record NZ_JBSIUU010000005.1, read on the forward strand.
TTTTAGAAATTCTTTGGTGGATTTTACAATATTTTTGACTCAATCAATCAAACCCAATCACAAACAAAAAAATCTTAAATTGGGTTAGTAGATATTGATAAAAAGCTCATTATTCTAGCAAAACATAGCCAAATGAGTTTTTTTATGCTCATATTTTCTTGTTTATTTTTTGATTTTTTGGGTTTTTTTATTTTTTGATTTTATTTTTATTTCACAAAAGCAAAGTTTAAGTTTATTTTGTTTATAGTTGCGTTTGTGTTTTTACATTTTGCTTGTGAATCTTATTTTCTTAAAATGCTAGACATAATGAGAAAATCACATTTACAAGAATCCAAAATGTGCTAAAAAATTCTGTAAAGATTATGCAAAAAGGGGTTTGAAATGGACACACAAAAATCTAACTATCGATATTTGCAAGACTGCAAATATCGGGCATTAAAATACAGCGCGTTATTTTTGTTTGGCATTTGGAGTATGGTTTTTGCAAATATTGCATTTGCTTCTAGCGTTGCCAACAACGAGAGAGAGAGAGAGAGAGAGAGAGAGAGTAACTCCCGCACAAAATCTTTCTAGCTACAAATCGTCAAAATATCAGACTTACAAAGAAACCTCCGTCATTGCGAGCAAGTCGTAAGACTTGCTCGCAATGACGGAGTGTTTATCATACTTAAGCATAAGCAAAGTATTTCAAAAATATAGATTGCCACGCGTGGCATAAGCCACGCTCGCAATGACGCCCACCACCTAACCCCCTATCCACAAAGGAAGGGGAAAATTTTGTCATTGCAAGCAGATTTTGCAAAAAACCGTGTGGCAATCTATATTTTTGGATATTTCGACTTCTTGCGAAACATTAAGTATGGTAGATTACTTTGTCATTGCAAGTTTTTGTGATTTTTGCAAGTCAAAATCATTGCAAATAAAAAAAGATTGCAGAAAAAAAAGATTATAAAATAAAAAGATTGCAAAATAAAAATGCAAGCAAAAAACTTGCAAGCAAAAAACTTGCAAATAAAAAATTTGCAAACAAAAAAACTTGCAAAAAATTACAAACAAAAATCCTTAGCACGCAAAAAAAACCTTAAGCACGCAAAAATATCCCCTCATACTTTGTGAGATTTGATAAAAAACCTCACTTGCCTAGACAAAATTCGCTAAACATTTTATCTAGCATTTCTTCATTTGTATAAGGCGATGTGATTTGCCCGATAGATTCTAGCGTGTCTTTGATATGGTAGGCAAATAGCTCTAGCTCGCCATCTTTTAGCCTGCCTACTGCCAAATCCAAATGCGCAATGCTAGATTTTATGGATTCTAGCTGATATGGTGCGCTTAGGATTATTTCGCCTTTGAGGTTGCTTTGGGCGATGATTTCTTTTAGTTTGTCGTGCATTATGCGCGCTGTTTGCTCCACTTTTAGCGCGCTTATAGCTAGCGTGGAGTTGCAGATAGATTTTATGCTCTCCACATTGTCGCTTGATAGCGCGTTTTTGCAATCGCTTTTGTTTAAAATGGCTAATATTTTTTTGTCATCTTTGTTTGCGCTCAAAATCTCTAACACTTCTTTATCCTCGCTATTTAGGGCGTTTGAGCTATCAAACACTGCCAAAATCATATTTGCCTCCCTGATAGCTTGTAAGCTACGCTCTATGCCTTTGGATTCTATCGTATCGGTGCTAGCGCGTATCCCAGCCGTGTCGATAAGGCGGATAATGCTCCCATCGATTAAAATCTCTTCTTCTATGCTATCTCTTGTCGTCCCTGCGATATTTGAGGTAATCGCCCTCTCTTCAAGCAAAATCGCATTTAGCAAAGAGGATTTGCCGACATTTGGTTTGCCGATGATTGCTAGCTTCCACGCGTTGCCTATTTTTGCCCTTGTGGTAGAAAAATCATAGATTCTGCGTAGCCGAACTTGCAAGGATTTTAGGTTTGATTGCAATCCATCAATAAAATCGCTAGGGATTTCCTCCTCACTATAATCAATCATCATTTCAGCACTAGCAATGCCTAGCAACAACACTTCGCGCACTTCGCGCACAAAATCCCCCAAAGAGCCTTTTAACTGGGCTATAAGCGCGGTTTGCAAAAATGCGTCCTTTGTGGCTATCATTTGAGAGATGGCGTTTGCTTGGGACAAATCAATCCTGCCATTTAAAAACGCCCTTTTGGTAAATTCTCCCCCGCGTGCTAGCCTCGCCCCATAATGCAAACAAGAATCTAGCACTTTTTGGGCAATGATGTCGCTAGCGTGGCATTGCACTTCGATGACATCTTCGCAAGTGTAGCTATGCGGGGCTTTGTAATAAATAATAATCGCTTCATCTAGTAGGTTTTTATCTTTGTCATAGATATTGCACAGCGTGGCGTAGCGCGGGGCAAAATCTAGGCTAGATTCTTTTGTGGATTTTGTAGAGTTTGCATTGCTTGCGTTTGTAGTGGATTTTGCAAAATCTGTGTTATTTTCGTTGTTTTTGTGATTTTCGTTGCTTGCGTTGATAATAGATTTTGATAAATTTGCGGTGTTTTTTGTGGATTTTGTGGCGTTTGCAGAATGTGTAAAATTTGCAGATTTTGCAGATTTTGTAGCGGGTTTGGCGATTTGTCGTGCGATAAAAAGCGCGTTATCCCCGCTTATGCGGATTATGGCGATTCCCCCTCCTACGCCACTACTTGCTGTGGCAATCGCTACGATTGTATCTTTTGTATATTGCAAAATCTACCCTGTTTTGCGCTGTGATTTTTACATTCTGTCGTTTTATTTATTGCTCTGTGCTTGGAGGGCGGTGAGCGCGACTACGCCTACGATGTCCTCCGCACTGCACCCACGCGACAAATCGTTAATGGGAGCTGCCATTCCCTGCGTGATAGGACCATACGCCTCCGCTTTAGCGAGCCGTTGCACGAGTTTATAGCCGATATTTCCAGAATCTAAATCAGGGAATACCAACACATTTGCCTTGCCTGCGACATTTGAGCCTTTTGCTTTAGATTCTCCCACGCTTGGCACGATAGCCGCATCAAGTTGCAACTCCCCGTCAATAGCGATATTTGGCGCGAGGCTTTTGGCAATATCGCGCGCTTGCGTTACTTTGGTAACATCATCGTGCTTGGCACTGCCATAGGTGGAGTGGCTTAGCAAGCCCACAAAAGGTGTGGATTTTGTGAGCGATTCAAAGCTTTTCGCCGAGCTAATGGCAATGTGGGCGAGCTCCTCTGCGCTAGGATTTTGCACCAATCCACAATCCGCAAACACAAATGTCCCATTTAGCCCAAAATCACAATGTGGCACGACCATCACAAAAAAACTTGAGACGATTTTAGAATCTTTTGCCGTGCCGATGATTTGTAGCCCCGCTCGCAACACATCAGAAGTCGCATTTATCGCGCCCGCGACCATTCCATCAGCCTTGCCACTTCGCACCAATGCCACGCCAAAATACAGCGGATTGCTAAGTAGCAACTCTTTCGCGCCAGATTCTGTCATTCCCTTTGCTCCGCGCAATTCCACAAAAAGCGCGATAAACTCCTCTAAAAGCGGGCTAGTAGCGGGGTTTATAAACTCCGCCCTCTCCACGCTTAAGCTCTTATCCTTTGCGCGCGTGGTTATATCATCTTTATCGCCTACCAAAACTACCTCTGCAAAGCCCTCTTTTAATATTGCACTAGCCGCCTCAAGCGTGCGCATATCACTCGTCTCTGGCAACACGATTTTTTTAAGATTTGCCTTTGCCTTTGCCTTAATGTCGTTGATAAAACTCATTTTACACCTCTTTTTAAGAAATTTTGAGATACAAAAATATATGCTATTTTGGGTAAATTTATGATTAAATCACTGCTTTGTCGCCTGCCAAAATCACAAAAGATTACTTTTATACACATTTTTAATGTGGATTTTGGTTTGTGAAATGTGGATTTTGCAAAAACGGCTAACAAAATCAACCATAAAATATAGCTAGCAAAATCAGCCAAAATCAGATAAAAATCGACTAAAAAAGCATAAGCAAAATCAATCTTTTTGGATTTTATTTGCAGTTTTCACAATAGCAGTCTTTGCAATATTTGCGGATTATTCGCTCTACTTCATCTTGGTATTTTTGTGAGTCATACATCGCAAAGCAGGATAAAAGAGAGCGGATTTTGTGGTGCTTGTCAATGTAGTTTTGCAACTCTTTTAGAGGGCGTTTGCCTCCCCATTTTAACCGCTCTTTTAGAGAATCTATATCTTTTTTGCCCTCTGTATTTGCTTGCAAATCACGCGAATAATTCGCACAATAATCCAACCCCCAGATTTTATAATCCTGCCTTGCAAAAAGTTTAAACATTTCCTTGCCCTCCATATTTACCGACATACTTGTGATATTGCTAAATGGCTTTGCGCAAAAAGCAGGCACAAAAAACCCTGCCAAAATCAAAGCAGGCAATAAAAAAACTGAAAAAATGCTGATTTGTGAAGCAAAAAAATGTTTTGTCCTAAGCGGTGTCATTTGGATTCCCCTTTTTGTGAGATTTGGCAAAGTTTATGGCAAAGATTTATAGTCAAGTTTGTTGCAAAAAAAAGCGATTATAACAAGTTTGCCTAAAAAAATGATAAAGATTTTGTCCCAAAGCACTCGCCAAAAGCACTCAAAAAGCAAAGCGAAAAAACAGATTTTACAAATCACTTGCAAATCACTAAAATCTATCTACAAATCCTTGTTTCACAATCTGCTTTTAAGCAAACTTTGGTTAAAATTTGCGTTTTTTTATGCTTTTTGTTATTTGCGCGTTATTTGGATTCTTGCTTTTGGCGGATTTGATGCGGATTTGGCAAGATGTGATTCTATCTTTTAGGAGTGCTACAAATGGAAAATCTACTTGATGATAAAAATATCATAGACATAAATATCGATGATAGTATCAAAGAGAGTTATTTGGATTATTCGATGAGCGTGATTGTGGGGAGGGCTTTGCCCGATGCAAAAGACGGGCTAAAACCCGTGCATCGCAGAATCCTCTATGCGATGAATGAGCTAGGCGTAAGCTCACGGGCAAGCTATAAAAAATCCGCTAGAATCGTAGGTGATGTCATCGGTAAATACCACCCACACGGCGATACGGCGGTTTATGACGCGCTTGTAAGGCTTGCGCAAGATTTTTCTATGCGATTAGAGCTAGTCGATGGGCAGGGGAATTTTGGCTCAATCGATGGCGATAGCGCGGCTGCTATGCGATATACCGAAGCGCGTATGACGCAAGCAAGCGAGGAAATGCTCCGCGACATAGACAAAGATACGGTGGATTTTGTCCCAAACTATGATGACACGCAAAAAGAGCCAGATGTCTTGCCGACAAGGATTCCAAACCTGCTAGTAAATGGCTCAAGCGGAATCGCTGTGGGAATGGCTACAAGCATACCACCGCATAGAATCGATGAAATCATAGACGCGCTTTTTTGCGTCATAGATAATCCAACTGCTTCGCTAGACACGCTACTAGAGCATATTAAGGGACCAGATTTTCCCACAGGTGGAATCATCTATGGCAAGCAGGGCATAATCGATGCCTATGGCACAGGCAGAGGACGCATACGCGTGCGCGCCAAAACCCACATAGAAAAAACCAAGACAAAAGACATAATCATCATCGATGAAATCCCCTACCAAGTCAATAAAGCAAAGCTAGTGGAGCAAATAAGCGAGCTAGCAAAAGAAAAAGTCATAGAGGGCATAAGCGAAGTGCGCGATGAAAGTGATAGAGATGGTATGCGCGTAGTCATCGAGCTAAAAAAAGATGCGATGAGTGAAATCGTGTTAAACAATCTCTACAAATCCACAACGATGGAAAGCACATTTGGAATCATACTGCTAGCGGTAAATAACAAAGAGCCAAAGATTTTCACGCTTTTAGAATTGCTAAATATTTTTATCTCACATAGAAAGACGATTATTATCCGCCGAACGATTTTTGAGCTAGAAAAGGCAAAGGCTAGAGCGCATATCTTAGAAGGGCTAAAAATCGCGCTAGATAATATCGATGAAGTCATAAAGCTAATCCGCGCTAGCAAAGATACAGAGGAAGCCAAAAATGGGCTTATGAGCAAATTTGGCTTAAGCGAACTGCAAGCAAAGGCAATCCTAGAAATGCGCCTCCAACGCCTAACAGGGCTAGAGCGCGACAAAATCGAAAACGAATACGCCGAGCTACTAAAACTAATCGATGAGCTAAGCAAAATCCTAAAAAGCGAAGAGCGACTAAAAGAAATCATCAAAGAGGAATTAGCCGAAATCAAAGATAAATTCTCCACGCCACGCAGGACGCAGATTGAAGAGGATTATGATAGTATCGATATAGAGGATTTAATCCCAAATGAACCTGTGGTGGTAACGATGAGCCACAGAGGCTATGTCAAACGCGTCTTGCTAAAAACTTATGAAAAGCAAAATCGCGGTGGCAAAGGCAAAATCAGTGGCAACACCCACGAAGATGATTTTATAGAATCTTTCTTTGTGGCAAACACGCACGATACGATAATGTTTATCACAAATCGCGGGCAACTTTATTGGCTAAAAGTCTATAAAATCCCAGAAGCTGGGCGCACCGCTATCGGCAAAGCTGTGGTAAATCTAATCAACTTGCAAGCTGATGAAAAGATAATGGCGACAATCACTACAAAAGATTTCAACAAAGATAAATCGCTAGTGTTTTTCACCAAAAACGGAATCATCAAACGCACAAACCTAAGCGAATACAGCAACATACGAAGCGTAGGCGTGCGCGCGATAAACCTAGATGAAAACGATGAAGTCGTAACCGCTAGAATCATAACCCAAGAAGTCAAAGAGCTATTTATCGCTACGCAAAAAGGAATGTGTATCAAATTCCCAATCGATGATGCACGCGAAATCGGCAGGGTAGCAAGAGGCGTAACAGGTATACGATTTAAAGAAAAAAATGACTGCGTAATCGCAGCCACCACCATAGGAAGCGATGAGGACAAACTACTAACAGTAAGTGAGCGTGGCATAGGCAAGCAAACAAACGCAGGGGCGTATCGCTTGCAATCGCGCGGTGGCAAAGGCGTAATCGTAATGAAAATAGACGACAAAAAAACGGGGAATCTAGTAAGCGTAGTCAATGTAAATGATGAAAAACTAGACCTTATGGTGTTAACAAGCAAGGGCAAAATGATACGCGTAGATACCGAAGCGATAAGAGAATCTGCTCGCAACACGATGGGGGTAAAAATCGTAAATGTGGCAGGTGAAAAAGTCGCATTTGCCGTTACTTGCCCAAAAGAAGACAAGGGAGATGAGGCAGATGAAAATGATGAAAATAGCGAAAATACGGGGGCGGAAGAATAACAAAAAAAATGGAGCGGGATTTTGAGGGGTTTTTGATGGGATTTTGAGGGGATTTTTGGAGGTGGAATTTAGAGGGGTTTTAAAATGGATTTTAGGCAGGCAATTTTAGTCGTGCTATGCCTAAGATTTTGTGTTTGTATATTTTTATGTTTTCATATAAAAATATACGAAAATAATTTAAGTCTAATGTGGAGTTTTTTGTGGTTTTATTATTGTTTATGCGTCTAATAGCTTTAGAGACAAAAATCAATGGTAAAACCGACATAAAATATTGATAAAAAAATAACTAAAGTTGAGTTTATCATAAAATCATAAAAACATTTATGCAAAAAACTATAATTCAAAATCTACACTTCAAAAATCCGCTACAAATACTCCATTCTAAACAAAACACCAAATCAAAAATTACATATTAACAATCTGTTTTTTTTTTTTTGTAGTATTTTTTTATAATTTTTAAAAAAGGGGTAACAAAAAATGGTAGAAACAATTAAAAATGTAGCGACAAATGTAGTAACTTTTGGTGCTAGTGGTAGGGTAAAAAAAGCCCAAGAAAGTTATGAAAAAACATACAACAAATACAACAAAAAGAAAACCGAATGCGAAGCTAAAGCCTCCGAACTTAACGCTTTATTTGAATATTTAATAAAAGTCAAAATAAAAGTCCAAAACAGCGTAAAGAAACTACAAGATATTGTGCCAACTACAGAAAAAGATAGAGACAATACAGCCGAAAATAGTGGCGAAATCAATTTAGAACAGTTAAGCTATATTCATAATAGCCTAGAATCTGGCGAGATTATAATAAACTCCATAAAAGGAACAGGTGTAGCACTATCTGTTGGAGCTGCTGCAGCTCCAGCCGCATTGTGGATAGTTGGCAATTTTGGTGTTGCTTCAACAGGTGTTGCAATATCTACATTGTCTGGAGCGGCTGCTACAAATGCTGCGCTAGCTGTTTTGGGAGGCGGAACTATTGCTGCTGGAGGTGGCGGAGTGGCGGCTGGTGCTAGCGTTTTAGCAACTTTGGGACCCGTAGTGGGACTTGCTGTTGGTGCAGTAGCATTGCCTTTGTTTTCACATTTATCAGCAAATAAAAAAATAAAAGAAATTGAAGAAAAAGAATACGAAATATGGGAAGCAATAGAGAACATAGAATCTCAAATGTTAAAACTTGAAGTTTATGAAAAAAGGACGAATGAATTGATAGACTCTTTAAATAAAGGAATCGATGCATTTGATTTTATTTATAAAAAAACCAAGAAAGAATTGTTGCCATTGGGCTTTATCTCAAAACTATATAGGCGATGTAAATTTATGGTGTTGAAACGCAAAAATCAAATTTATTATTCTCAACAAGAATATGAAAAAATAAACTTGCTTGTAAAAAATGCTAAAGATTTGTTGGTTTTAAGAGATACACCCATAGTGGATAAAAGCTGATAAGAAGGAGTAAGAATGGAAAAAGAAGTCGTAAAAGAAATAGCAAAAAAACTTCCAGCAAAAGCAACTATGACTGCACTTCAAGCCACAGAGGCAATAAAAATGGTGCTAGAGGCACACAAGGAAAATGAAATCACAAAAAGACAAATAGCTGAAATAAACGCCAAAAAAGAAGTGTTAATCACAGAAATAAAGGAGAGATATGATTTTTATAGATATATATTTGATAATGTGTTTAGTGAGAGGAGAGAGGTTATGAATAAACAATTTGAAATCATCGATAAAGGCATAGCAGATAACAATGAAAAACTTGTGTCTATGGGATTAGAAAATCTTTCAAAAGTGGTTTCATCAAGCCCTATTGCCGAAGCCATAAAATTGAAAAATTTAATTGAAAATGGTGGCAAAATAGAATTATAAAGGTTGAATATGACTTAGGTGCAGTTAAGGGATATTCAAATCATCATAGCATTATTAAAAAACAATACTATGTTAAACATAATCTTATGAAATAGAACCTTAAGTATGGCTCACACGATGAAAAATGAGCATATTTTGACAGATAAAAAGCCTTTGTAAAAATTGGTAAGGCAAGAATAAGAGGGGAGATTCTTAACTTTGTTTTACTTTATTTTGATTTGTTTTCTCTTGGGGTTCGTGGCTTGGCAAGAATACTTTATATTAAAGTCGTTAAAATTACAAAAAATTTGTGGAATTTAATAAATTTGCTGACTTGCTTGCGACATTTTCCTTAATCTTACAAACTATATCAAAAGCCGTCTTTGTCGATAGTTTCTCGATGCGAAACATATATTAACAGATTTTGAACAAAAGCACGCCCCTACACGCTATTAAGTCTAGCTTACAAATTTTGAAAATTTTTCAAAAAACTTATCTTGCGTGTTTATTTTTTAGTATGCCACGATTAAAATTTTTTGTTTAAATATTGTTTTTTTTTTTTTATAAAATCTTGGCTTATTAAATTTCTTGCAAAGGATAATTTATGAAACGGATTATTCATATATTTGGCGATATTGTTTTATTTGGTAATATAGGTTTTGCTATATATCATTTTATTGTAGGTGATATTTTTGTAGGCTTAGGGACGCTGATAGGAGGAATTTTTACTGCTGGGTTAATTTATTATTTTATGAGATTCTTTTCTTAAACTTGCGATTCAAGACTCTTTATTATAGTGCTTTTAGCGAATTGCGCACACTGCGTGCTTATACACTAAATCTCACACGAAGTATTTAGCATTTAGTTATTTGCTATTCCTGCGTCCTCTTGTGTGTTTTCTCTGTCTATTATCTTTTTTTTGTTCTTTTTAAGCATTAGGCTAGATAGCCCTTAGCCTAAGTTTTTTTGAATCCTACAAAAATTCCTCTAAAATCCATTTTTCGTTCGTTTTTGTTAGTGTCGATTTTAATAGTAATAGCACAATATTTTTGAGTGAGTAGTGCCTGTACACCAAAAATCGAAACGACTTTTCCTTTTTTGGTGCAATGCGCTAAAATCTCATTAAACCTTTTTTCAAAAAAAGCAACTTAAATTTTCTTGCTTTGATTTAAGTCAAATAAGTCCAAAATACATTTACAACAAGCGTTTAGATTCTACACAAACTCAATAATCGCCATTTGTGAGGCGTCTCCGCGTCTTGTGCGCGTGCGGTTTATGCGCGTGTAGCCACCTTTTCTCTCTTTGTATCGTGGGGCTACTTCGGTGCAAAGTTTTTTAGTAGCGGATTTATTTTGTAGATACGCATACACAAGTCTATGGGCGTTAAAATCCCCTACCCTAGCAGTAGTTACAAGTCTCTCGATATAAGTTTGCAACTCTTTTGCTTTGAATACGCCTGTTTCGATTTTTTCATTTGCAATAAGTGCTATGGCAAGGTTTTTTAGCAATGCTTTTCTATGTGCGCTCGTCCTGCCTAGCTTGCGATAGCCGTGATGATGTCTCATTTTTAGCTCCTTATCTTGTTGTTTTGCCGATTTTTTTGTTAAACGCGGTTTGGACTTCTGGAGGGAGGCTTGAGCCGATAGGATAGCCAAGAGAGCTAAGCTTTTCAGCAATCTCATCAAAGGATTTTTTGCCCATATTTTTGATACCTTTTAAAGCGGATTCTGGCATCATAGCTAGCTCGCCTATGTATTGCACGCCGATTTTGTCAAGGCAATGAAAACAACGGGTGCTAAGGTTTAGCGTATCGATTTTGATAAGCAGAGTTTTTAAATCGATTGGGTCATCTGGCGGGAATTTAATATCTGGGTTTAGCACAGATACTTCACTGCCAAATATATTCATATGCGCTTGGGCTATGGCGATAGAGTTTTTGAACACATCAAGAGGCTCTACTTGCCCGTCTGATTCGATTTCAAACACGACTTTTTCAAAGTTTGGATTATCCTCTACAAGCACATCTTGGATTTCATAGATTACCTTTTTTACAGGTGTGAAATGTGCATCTAGCGGAATCAACCCTATCTCACCTGTAAAATCTTTGTCTTTTCGCACCAAATCATTTGGCTTAAATCCAATAGAACGCTTGACTACTAATGAAAAGCTAAATTTTGCATCTTCGTTGATAGTAGCAAGGTGCTCTTCTTTATTTACGACATCAATTTCATCGTTTGCTAAATGCGCCCCTTTTAGCTCCATAGGACCTTTAAAGTTGTAATTTAGGCGAATTGTATTTTGCAATTCTTTTGTCTTGCTTGCAAAGCGAATCTTTTTTAGATGCATAATAAAAGGTGTTACATCTTCTACTACGCCACGCATAGAATCAAACTCGTGCGAAACTCCATCAATATGCAACATAACAGGGGCATAGCCCGGCGTGCAAGATAGCATAAGCCTACGCAATGGATGCGCAAAAGTGATACCATAGCCCGGCTCAAAAGGCCACACACTTACACGAATACGATTTGTGCCTATGTCCTCTACTAAAATCTCATTTGGAATATGAGGAACTGTCTTAAAAATATCCATATCACCACCTACTTTTTAGCGTTATTTAGAATACAACTCAACAATAAGTCTCTCTTCAATAGGAATCACAACTTCTTCTCTTTGCGGATAGCGAGTGAAAATCCCAAACTTTTTATCCTTATCGACATCAACCCACGCCACAATCCCACTTTGAGCACTCAAATCAAGTGCGCGGATAACTTGTGGGTTGTTTTTAGATTTTTCTTTAAGCTCGATTTTTTGCCCAGCTTTGACAATGTATGAGGGTATGTCTAGCCTTTTTCCATCGACTAAAATATGCCCGTGCGTAACAAGCTGTCTAGCGTTTCGCCTAGTCGTAGCAAAGCCCATACGATACACGACATTATCAAGCCTGCGCTCAATAAGCTGTATAAGATTTTCCCCTGTGTTGCCCTCCAAGCGATTTGCCTCGACAAAAATAGAGCGGAATTGTTTTTCAGAAACCCCATACATAGCCTTTGCCTTTTGCTTTTCGCGTAGCTGCAATCCATAGTCTGAAATCTTGCCTCGCCTCTGTCCGTGCTGCCCCGGTGCATACGGACGCTTATCAAGCGCGCTTTTTCCTGCTAATCGCCTCTCTCCTTTTAATGCCAAAGATACGCCAAACCGCCTCTCTAGCTTTTCTACCGGTCCTCTATATCGTGCCATATTGCCTCCTTATACTCTTCGTCTTTTGGGTGGTCTGCAACCATTATGCGGAAGTGGAGTGATGTCTTTTAGCCATAGCACTTTTATGCCCTCTGTCGCGCCCACGCTTTTTATCGCCGTTTCTCTACCGCTTCCTGGTCCTTGCACCTTTATGCCTACTTCTTTGATTCCGTGCTCTTTTGCTTTTGCCAATGCACTCTCGACCGCTTGTTGGGCTGCATAGGGGGTAGATTTTTTGCTCCCCTTAAAGCCCAATCCCCCAGCAGTAGCCCAGCAAATCACATTGCCCATTTCATCGGTAACGGTTACATTTGTATTGTTAAAAGTCGCAGAAATACACACGATACCTCGCGCAATATTTTTCTTTACAACGCGCTTTTTATTTGTAGTGGTTTTTGCCATATCTTATCCTTTGCTTAATTGCTTTTATGAGCTTTTTGAGCCGACGGTCTTGCGTTTGCCTTTTCTTGTGCGGGCATTATTTTTGGTAGTTTGTCCTCGCACGGGCAGCCCCTTTCTATGTCGCAATCCACGATAGCTCCCCAAATCCATCAATGATTTTATGTCCATTTGCACTTTTTTACGCAAATCCCCCTCAACAATATAGCTCTCTTGTATTTTTTTTGCGATTACAGAAACTTCGCTCTCGCTAAGACTATCAACCCGCTTGTCAAAAGAAATATTTACAGCATTTAAAATATCTCTAGAGCTTTTTAGCCCAATGCCATAGATATAAGTAAGCGCATACTCTACTCGTTTCTTTTTTGGCAAATCTACACCAGCAATTCTAGCCATTTTCTATCCTTGTCTTTGTTTATGTTTGGGAGTGGAGCAAATCACTCGCACAACGCCTTTTCTTTTGATAATCTTGCACTTATCACACATTTTTTTTACAGATGGTCTAACCTTCATTTATCGCTCCTTTTTATGCCAAAATCTTATGCCTTTGATTTTTGAAAACCGAGATTTTACCCAAATTTAGTTTAAAACACGCTTATTTTCACTTATATCGATAAGTGATTCTGCCTTTGTCCAAACTATACGGCGTAAGCTCTAATTTAACCGTATCGCCGGGCAAAATCTTAATATAGTGCATTCGCATTTTGCCCGCTATATGACAAAGCACGATATGCCCATTATCAAGCTGCACGCGAAAAGTCGCATTTGGCAATGCTTCTACCACTTTGCCATCAACCTCTATGACATCATCTTTTGCCAATCTAACCTCCTTAAATTGTTGTTAGGATTCTAGCTTTGCCGCTTTGGATAGCTAGAGTGTGTTCATAGTGGCTACCATTTAGCCCATCTTTTGCTCTAACCGACCATTTATCAGCCAAAATCACAGGTTCGCCATTTTTTTGCGCTATCATAGGCTCTATACAAAAAACCATTCCTTCTTTGATTTTGGGACCTTGCTTTGGGTTTTTTGATTCTAAGTAGTTGGGGATTTCAGGCTCATCGTGTGGTTTTCTGCCTATGCCGTGTCCGCAAAATCCAAGCAAAGGCACAAAGCCTTTTGATTTGATACGCTCCTCTAAAAACAAACTTAGCTCCTTAAAATGCAATCCCACTTTGATAAAATCTATCGCCTCATAAAGCGTATCTTTGGCACAAGCGATTAGCTCCTCATCTTTTTTACTAATCTTGCCAATCCCTACACTTACCGCACCATCGCCATACCAGCCATCACACTCCACACCTAAGTCAATGCCTAAAATATCGCCATCTTTTAGTTTGTAATCCGTGGGGATTCCGTGAATTATGACTTCATTTAACGATAGACAAGTGGCGTTTGGAAATCCATAAAGCCCCTTAAATGCAGGCTTGCCACCATTTTGCAAAATATGATTTTCTAGCATAGAATCTAGCTCTTTTAGGCTAAGTCCAGCTTTTGCGCTTTTGCTAGCTAGATTTAGCGCACTTGCCACGATAGAAGAAGCCTTTGCGATAGAATCTATCTCTTTTTTATTACGGATAACAATAGCCAAACTAGAATCCTACCGCACTAAGCGTCTTGTATTTATTCATATAGATTTGCGCTTCGATTTTCCTCATCGTATCGATGGCGACTTGCACGACAATAAGCACGGCTGTCCCACCAAAATAAAACGGCACGCCAAGTAACTTTACCAAAATCCAAGGTAGAGTAGAAACAAGGGCAAGATATAGCGAACCCCAAAGCGTTAGGTTATTTGCCACAGAATTTAAAAACGATGAAGTCCCCTCGCCCGGTCGCATACCCGGGATATATCCGCCTTGCCGTTTTAGATTATCTGCAATGTCTTTGGCGTTAAACACGATAGATGAATAAAAATACGCAAAAAACACCACAAGCACAAACATTAAAATATTATAAAAATATTGATTTGGGTTTAGAAAATCTGCGACAGCTTGGAGGTATTGATTGCTAGAGGCTTGCAAAATAGTAGATGGAAATACCAAAATCGCAGAAGCAAAAATAGGCGGAATCACGCCACTAAGATTTAATTTAATAGGAATATAATTCATAATTCGCTTATTTTGATTTTGCATAATGACTTTGCGAGCATAGGAAATAGGAATCCTGCGTTCGGCTAGCTCAATATACACGATACAACAAATCGTAGCGATAATAATCGCAATGATAAAAATAAGGCTAAGAATGTTGATTTCGCCTGTATTTACTAGCTTAAATGTCGCAGCAACCGCGCTTGGTATCCCAGAGACAATCCCACCAAAAATGATAAGGCTAATGCCATTTCCTACGCCTCTTTGAGTGATTTGCTCCCCTATCCACATAAGTAGCATAGTCCCTGTCAGCATACAAAAAACAGAAATCACCAAAAATTCACTCATATCAATGAGTATCGCACCATTGCTACCACCACCGATACTTCGTAGCCCAAAAGATACGCTAATAGCTTGAATCACGGTGATAAAAATCGTTACATAGCGGATAATCTGCATATATTTTTGCATACCATCTCGCTCTTTTTTCATCTTGCCTAATGCAGGGAAAGTCGCCGCTAGCAACTCCATAACAATAGACGCGGTAATATAAGGCATAATGCCTAGCGAAATAATGCTTAATCGCTCCACTGCATTGCCACTAAACATATTAAATAAGCCTAGCGCGTTGCTTTGATTGGTATCAAAAAAGTCTTTTATGACGACCAAATCAACACCGGGGATAGTGATATAAGCTAATACCCTATATGCAAAAAGAAATGCTAGAGTAATTAAAATCTTATTTATGATTGTTTTATTCATTGTGCCTTACTCGTATTTTGCGTTATTGTCGTTGTGAATTTTGAATGATAAATATCATCTATATCATCTTGCGCTTGGGGCTACACTTAGCTATCTTTTTTGTCTTTGCTAGGTTTTGCCTTGCGTTTTTCGCCACTCACAGAGATTCTGCTATCTGTGATTTTGCTTACAAGTGATTTTGCGCTTTTGCCGATTAGCTTGACTAGAATCTTTGGCTCTTTTGATACTTGTTTTGCGTTACTTTTTTTTGCCTTTGGCGATTTGGTAGCAGAATCTTTTGCCTCGCTATTCTTGTTTGCGTTAGAATCTAAAGAATCTAAACCGCGTGCAAAACTAGGAAGTTTATGCACGGCAAGGATTGATTCTATGCTGATTTGAGCTAGTTCGGCTACTTGTTTTACTTTATCCACATTGATGGCGTATGGTTTTTGGATATGGCTTACAAAGCCTACTTTTGGGAGTCGTCTTTGCAATGGTTGCTGTCCGCCTTCAAAGCCTCGCTTTGCTTTATAGCCTGTGCGTGCAGTTTGTCCTTTGCCACCACGAGTGGAGGTTTTGCCCATACCACTACCCTGTCCGCGCCCTACGCGCTTAATATCTTTTGTGCTACCCTTAGCAGGTTTAATCAAATGTAAAGAAGCCATAGATTCTCCTTGTGCTTTATATTGTTTTATAATTATGCTTTGATTTTGGAGAGAGCGTCAAAAGTCGCCCTAACGACATTGTATGGATTGCTAGAGCCTAGCGATTTGGTAAGAATATCTTTTATCCCTGCTAGCTCTATCACAGGTCTAGCAGAGCCACCAGCAATCACGCCCGTCCCCTCACTAGCAGGCTTTAGCAAGATTCTGCTTGCGTTGTATTTGTATTCTATATCGTGTGCGATAGTAGTGCCTTTTACATTGACTTTGATGATATTTTTAAACGCATCGTCAATAGCTTTTTTGATAGCATCGGGGACTTCTTTTGCCTTCCCAAGCCCAAAACCTACAAGCCCATTGCGATTTCCAACCACCACAAGCGCATTAAACCGCAAGCGTCTCCCACCTTTTACGACTTTGGTTACGCGCCCGATATTTACGACAACTTCACTAAATTCTTCTCTGTTGATTTCCATTGTTTTCCTTTTTATAGCTTAATGCCATTTTCTCTCAAAGATTCTGCAAACTCTTTTACTACGCCGTGAAACAAATATCCATTGCGGTCAAACACAGCATTGCTAATGCTCTTTTTTTGCAAGTCTTTAGCAAATGTGCTACCGATTTGTTTAGCGTTTTCTTTATTGTTGCCAAGTTTTAGCTTTTTGCCATCAATGCTTGCAATCGTTACGCCAAGCGTATCATCAATGGCTTGAGCGTATAAATATTTATTGGAGCGAAAAATCGTGATTCTAGGGCAGGAAGCTGTGCCTGAAATCTTGCCTCTAATGCGTGCTTTGCGCTTTAATCGCAATGTCTTTTTTAGTTCTAAAATCTTTGGTGTCATTTTGCTATCCTTTTGCTTAAACTTATATCAACATAAACTTGCCGTGCTATTTTTTTGCAGTCTTGCCAGCCTTGCGGATAATCACTTCATCAATGTATTTAATCCCCTTGCCTTTGTATGGCTCTGGCGGACGAAATTCACGGATTTCTGCGGCGATTTGCCCGACTTGTTGTTTGTCATTGCCTTTTATGATGAGCTGATTTTTATCCACGCTCATTTCTACGCCATCAGGGATAGGGTATTTTACAGGGTGCGAAAATCCAAGCGCAAGCTCCAAAACCTTGCCCGAAACAGAGGCTTTGTATCCTACGCCATTTATTTCTAGCGTCTTGCTAAAACCATTTGTTAGCCCTATTACGATATTGTTTGCCAAAGCCCTGTAAGTCCCCCAAAATGCACGAGACTCAGGCGTAGAATCGGTGGCACTAAATGCTAGCTCTTTGTTTTGTAAATCAATCTTTACGCGCCCGTGAGTTTCTAGCTCTTTGCTTGCTTTTGGGCTTTTAAATACGATTTTGCTACCCTCTATGCTTGCTTGGATAGAATCTGGGATAGATATAGGTCGCTTTCCAACTCTTGACATAATCTTTCTCCTTAAATATCTGACTTTGTTATTTGCGTTATTTTGATATTACCAAATACTGCAAAGTGCCTCACCACCGACATTTTGTCGATGTGCCTCATCATTTGCAATCACACCTTTACTTGTGCTAACCACAATCACGCCATAGCCATTTTTAAATCTTTTTAGCTCGCTATGTCCTTTATACACACGGCGTCCGGGCTTGCTGATACGCTTTAGCTCATTGATGATAGGTTTGCCCTGCTCATCATAAGCAAGTTGCACCAAAATTGATTGTTTTCCATTTTTATCATTTATGCTATATCCCTTGACAAAGCCTCGAGCTTTAAATACCTCAAGGATAGAAACGACAATCTTTGCATAATACAGCGTTGTAGATTCTAGTCGCCTCATTGAAGCATTGCGAATCCTTGTGATAGAATCTGCGATAATATCATTTACCATTACCTACTCCTTACCAGCTAGATTTTCTTAATCCCGGGATTAGCCCCTCATTGCCCATCTTTCGCAAGCACACCCTACAAAGCCCAAAGTCTCTATACACAGAATGCGGTCGCCCACATACTTTGCAACGAGTGTAAGCGCGTGCGCTAAATTTTGCTTTTCTTTTTGCCTTTGCTACCATTGATTTTTTTGCCATCTTATCGTCCTTTTGAGAAAGGCATACCAAATAGCTCTAATAGCTTATATGCCTCTTTGTCATCTTGAGTTGAAGTGATTATATTGATATTCATACCGTGCGTTACCATAATATCATCATACACGACTTCGGGGAACATTAGCTGTTCATTCAAACCAAAACTATAATTTCCACGCCCATCAAAGCCATTTCTTGGCACACCTCTAAAATCTTTTACGCGAGGCAGAGAAATGACGATGAGTTTTTCTAGGAAATTATACATTTGATTCCCACGAAGCGTTACTTTTACCCCCACAGGCATACCCTCTCTTGTTTTAAAGCTAGAAACAGATTTTTTCGCCTTAGTGATGATGGCTTTTTGCCCAGCGATGATTGAGATAGTATCTGCGATATTTTGCATAATCTTAGAATCCTTAGCATACTCGCCCGCACCGACACTTATAACAATTTTTTCTAACTTTGGCAACAGCATAGGATTTGTGATATTTAGCTCTTTTTTGAGTTGCTCTTTTATTTCTTGGTTGTATTTTGTTTTGAGCGCAAACATTATTATTCTCCCTCTTTTTTGACATTAGAAATGTGGATAGGCATTTCCTTGCTTACAAAGCCACCTTTTTGATTCTCATCATTTGGCTTAATAGCTTTTTTGGCAAGTTTGCAACCCTCAACAAGAACTTGAGCGCGCTTGGGATATACCGCTAGGATTTTGCCTACTCGCCCTTTGTCATCACCTGCGATGATTTTTACCATATCGCCTTTTTTGATTTTATATTTTGTCATCTATTTCTCCTAACTCGCATTGATTTTACAAAACCTCAGGGGCTAAAGATACGATTTTCATAAAGTTTGCATAGCGCACTTCTCTGCTGACAGGTCCAAAGATTCTCGTGCCGATTGGCTCTTTTTTGTTATCCAAAATCACTGCCGCATTATCATCAAATCTAATCAAAGAACCATTTTGTCTATGAATCTCTTTTTTTGTCCGCACCACAACCGCCTTTACAACTTGCGCTTTTTTGACTTTACCATTGGGGATAGCCTTTTTCACCGAAGCGACAATCACATCGCCAACGCTTGCGTATCGTTTATGGCTTCCACCAAGCACTTTGATACACATAATCTCTTTTGCGCCACTATTATCAGCGACATTTAGTCTTGTAAAACTCTGTATCATACTATTCTCCTGCTATTTTATGTCTGCTACTGCCACACCAAACTAATCCATCTAATCTAATCCAATCAACCAGCGCACACACGCAAAATCCAACACCAACGCTAGCAACGCCCTAAACGCCAACTTGGATTATCTCTTTTAGATTAAAAGATTTTGTCTTAGAGATAGGTTTGCACTCTATCGCAGAAATCACATCTCCCACTTTTACTTGGTTTTTTTCATCGTGGATAGTGTATTTTTTAAATCGTTTAACGATTTTGCGATATTTTGGATGCACCACCTTGCGCTCTACCAAAATCACAGCACTCTTATCTCCAGCTTTAGAGACTACTTTGCCTTGTATGACGCGTTTATGTGGCTGTTTTTGTATATCACTCATTGTTTAGTCCTTTTTGGCAGATATTGCTGTATTGATTCTAGCGATGTCTTTGCGCACCAAAGAAATCTTGCTTGTATTGGTTAGTTGCATTGTCTTAAGCTGTAAGCGAAGCTCAAAAAGTTCATTTTTTTTGTCTTTTAGCATTTTTTCTAGCTCGCTTTTTTCTTTGTCTTTAATCTCAGTAAATTTCATTTTCGCCCTCGCTTGTGATGATTTTTGTCCTAAAAGGAAGTTTGCTTTGTGCAAGCATCAGAGCTTCTCGCGCCATTTGTTCCTCTACGCCTGTGATTTCATAGATGATTCTGCCCGGTTTGATATTCATAACCCATTTTTCCACAGCACCTTTACCTTTACCCATTCTCACTTCTAGTGGTTTTGCGGTAAGTGGTTTGTCTGGGAAAACTCGAATCCAAACCTTGCCCGTGCGCTTGATATGCCTAGTAAGCGCAATCCTTGCAGCCTCAATCTGCCTAGAATCAATGCGCCCAAGCTCTAGTGCTTTTATACCGATATTGCCATAAGCTAGGCTTGAACCACGCATCGCTTTGCCACGATTGCGCCCTTTCATCTGCTTACGATATTTTGTTTTTTTTGGCATTAACATTAGCTTTGCCTCCCTCTTCTAGATTTATGACGAGAGTCATCATATCCGTCATCTTTGCGTTCAGGTTGGATTCCTTTTTGCAAAATCTCTCCTTTGAAAATCCACACTTTCACGCCAATGATTCCATAAGTGGTGTATGCTTCAGCAAAACCATAATCAATCTTTGCGCGAAGTGTATGAAGTGGCACGCGACCTTCCATATACCATTCTGTACGCGCTATCTCTGCTCCAGCCAAACGCCCAGAAACTTTGATTTTGATACCCCTTGCACCAGATTTCATAGCTGATTGCATTACCTTTTTCATAGCTCTGCGAAATGCTACGCGTTTTTCTAATTGCGTAGCGACATTTTCAGCGGCAAGTTGAGCGTTTGCTTGAGGGCGTTTGACTTCTTTTATATTTATAGAAACTTCCTTGCCAATCTCTTTTTTTAGTGCCTCTCGTTTAATCTCTATATCAGCACCCTTTTTGCCGATGATAAGCCCCGGTCTAGCAGCCACCACCGTTACGCGGACTTTGCTAGCCGCTCGCTCGATAATGATTTCGCTAACACCTGCGTAATACAACTCTTTTTTTAGAAATTTACGAATATGATAATCCTCTATAATATTTGCAGGAGTTACCTTAGAGTTTGGAAACCAGCGCGAAGTCCAATTTCGATTTATCCCTAGTCGCAGTCCGATTGGATTTACTTTTTGTCCCATAGTTATTTATCCTCGTCTTTTTTGGTGGTTTTAGATTTTGGTGTGCTTTTTGCCACTTTGGTAGTCTCGCTAGTCTTTGTCTCTTTTGTAGATTTTGTGTTGGCTTTTTTGGTTACCTTTGTTGTAGTGTCCGTTGTGGAATCCACTTTAGATTCCTCTTTGGCTATTTTTGTGTTTGTTGTGGTTTTTGTTGTGCTACCTGCTTTGGTAGCAGAATCTTTTTTAGATTCTGCCTTTGTTTTTGCTTTGGTGGCAGATTTTTTATTGTTTTTTAGCGAAATCTTAAACGCATCAATCTCGCTTTGATTCATCACTTCTACAAGTATATGTGAAGTAGGTTTGCGGATAGGAGTAGCCCTACCTCTTGCGCGTGGCATAAATCTCCTCAAAACAGGTCCCGCATCTACCCTACAAGAATGCACAATCGCGCTCTTTGGCTCATATCCACCATTTGCTATGGCTGATGCGATGACTTTAGCAATGATTCTAGCGGCTTTGTTTGGGGTAAACTCCAAACTTGCAAGCGCAAGCTCTGCATTCATTCCTTGCACTTCTCTTGCTACCAAACGGGCTTTGGTGGGCGATAGTCGTATAAATCGTAACAATGCTTTACTCATTTTTTACCTCTGTTTATCAATCTTTATTTACCGATTTTCTTTTGAACACTGCCCTTGTGCCCTTTGAAAGTCCGTGTAGGTGCGAACTCCCCGAGCTTGTAGCCCACATGATTTTCTGTGATATACACAGGCACAAACGCCCTACCATTATGGACATTAAAAGTTAGCCCAATCATATCAGGGAGAATCGTGCTCCTGCGCGACCAAGTTTTTATAGGTTTGTTGTCTTTTGCCTCTTTGCTTTTGGCGACTTTCTTTGCCAAATGAGAATCTATAAAAGGACCTTTTCTAATCGACCTTGCCATTGTTGCTTCCTTTATTATTTTTTCTTTCTTGAGATGATAAGTCTATCGCTCGCTTTTTTCTTGCGAGTTTTAAAGCCCTTCGCAGGCGTGCCCCAAGGTGATACAGGGTGTCCGCTAGAGCCTGTCTTGCCCTCTCCACCGCCGTGTGGGTGGTCTACTGGGTTCATCGCGCTACCACGAGTTTGCGGGCGCACTCCCAAATGGCGATTTCGTCCTGCCTTGCCGATAGAAATGTTGATAAAATCTTCATTTCCTACCACGCCGATTGTCGCCATACACTCTTCTAAGATATAGCGCATTTCGCCAC
The DNA here is from genome assembly GCF_053654535.1 of Helicobacter sp. T3_23-1056. Classification (NCBI taxonomy): domain Bacteria; kingdom Pseudomonadati; phylum Campylobacterota; class Epsilonproteobacteria; order Campylobacterales; family Helicobacteraceae; genus Helicobacter; species Helicobacter sp. T3_23-1056. The sequence continues at coordinate 45,277 of NZ_JBSIUU010000005.1, forward strand.
TTGGCATTCTTAGGATAATGTATTTGCCCTCACGCCCCATTATCTGTGCGCTTGCTCCCGCACTCCTAGCGAGCTGTCCGCCAGCACCGGGGTGCATTTCGATATTATGCACGATTGTCCCTATGGGGATAGCTTTTAGCTTCATTGCGTAGCCTGTCTTTATGTCTAGTCCAGATTCTGCGGCGATGACTACACTGCCTACACTTAGTCCACTTGGCTGTAAAATATATCGCTTATCGCCATCGGGGTAAGAAATGAGCGCGATTCTGCAGTTGCGATATGGGTCGTATTCAATCGCCACCACTTTGCCCTCGATATTAAATTTATTGCGCTTAAAGTCAATGATTCTATAAAGTTTCTTTGCGCCACCTTCTTTGTGTCGGCTTGTGATTCTGCCATTATTATTACGCCCTGCACTCACGGGTAATTTCGTCAAAAGTCCGCGCACGCTAGGTTTAGCCGTAATGTCTTTTGAACTAAGGTTGCTCATAAACCTGCGAGATGGCGTATATGGTTTATAGGTTTTAATTGCCATTTGTTACTCCTACTTTTCACATATTTCTTTTTAAACTTTTAGGCTGTGAGCGCGTCTATTTTTGCGCCTTCTGGGATTTTCACATAAAACTTTTTATATGAATTTCGCTGTCCCACTCTACCTTTAAATCGCTTGACTTTGCCTTCTTGTCGCAAAGAATTTACCCTCACAGGCACGACCCCAAAATATTCCCTAAAAACCTCTTTTAGTTGGTTTTTGGTTACTTTGGTAGAAGTTTGCACCACTAGCACACTTTTTTCTTGCAATGAAAGTGATTTTTCTGTGTAAAGAATAGATTTTATATCAGTTATATCAGCCATTATTTCCCCTTATTGCTAGAATCTAAAAATGCTTCAAACACTGCTTTTTCGATGACTACACTATGAAATACAGACACAAGGTAAGCATTCATCTCGTTTGCATCGATAAAATAGCAATCTTGTAAATTTCTATAAGCCAAAAAAGTTTTTTCTTCGGCAATGCTTTGTGCCACAAATAGCACACTTCTATCCCCGATATTTTTAAGCACGGCAAATGCGTCTTTTGTCTTGCCGCTAGGGATACTTAGAGAATCCACCACATATAGCTTGCCTGCGTTTGCTTTTTGCTGCAATGCACACTCTAGTGCTAAACGCTTTTGCTTTTTGTTGATTTTTAAGTCATAGTTTCTATTGTTGCTTGGTCCGTGCGAGACGCCACCACCGACAAATACAGGCGAAGTGATACTTCCTGCGCGCGCTCTACCGCCACCTTTTTGTGCCCAAGGCTTTTTACCACCGCCACTTACATTGCCACGAGTTTTTGCAAGTGCTGTATTTGAGCGAAGTGAAGCAAGATAAGATTTTACATATAGATACAAATTATGTTCTTTTATATCTTTGTATCGTTGTGGCAAAGCAATCTCACTTTTCTTTTTAAAATTATTATCCAAAACTATTGCACTCATTTGCCACCCTTAATGATAGAGATTTTGCCTTGCGCTCCGTTATATCCAGCTACAGAGCCTTTTAGCACCAAAATAGCATTATCTTTGTCAAAAGATACTACTTCTGCTTGGACGGTTACTTTTTCATTGCCATAGTGTCCAGCCATTTTTTTGCCCTTTTGGACGCGTCCTGGCCACTCTCTATTACCGATAGAGCCTACTCTACGATGAAATCTAGAGCCGTGCGCTGCGGGACCACCTTGAAAATTCCACCTTTTCATTACGCCACTAAATCCGCGTCCTTTTGTATAAAAAGAGGCTTTTATCCGTGTGGCATTTTCTAAAATAGACATATCCAAATCGCTTACTTTTATGTCTTTTTTTGGAGCATCAGTCGCGCTCTCATTTTGCGTAGATTCTTGCGCCTGTGGTGCATCGCCACTCACACGAAGCGTTACAAAGCGGTTAAACTCTTTGCTAAGATTGTATTTTTTTTGTTGTCCAGCTATGGTTTTGTTGTGTGTCTTGCCTCTGTGGTATGCCACTAGGGCTTTGCCATTTTCTAGAGAATCACACACCTTAGCATTGATTACTTTCAGCAAAGTAACAGGAATACTAGGCGAGCCTATCGTCCTACTCATTCCTATTTTTTCTACTAAGAATTCCATTTGTCCTTCCTTAAAATTAAGTAAAAATTAACTAAATTTGACTTGTAATCTATATAAAATCTAAACCAAGCTACTTGCTCATCGAAGTTACTTCGACATCGACTTCAGGTGCTAAATCTAACTTCATAAGCCCTTCCACCGTATCAGGCGTAGCAGACATAATGTCTATGATTCTGCTATGTAGTCGTATCTCAAACTGCTCTCGCGAATCTTTATTGATATGTGGCGAACGAAGCACGGTGTATTTTTTCTTTTTTGTCGGAAGCGGAATCGGTCCGCAAATCTCAGAACCTGTGCGCTTGACTGCATCTACTATCGAAGCTACCGAGCGGTCTAAAACCCTATGGTCATAAGCCTTAAGCTTAAGTCGAATCTTTTCCATAATCTTTCGCCTTTTATTTAAGATAATCTAAAGAGCATTTTGCTTCAAAATCCTTAGACTTAAAAAGCCTTTATGCCAAGCAAATGACAACTCAATCAACTCAATAATGCTACGCAATAAAGACAATTTTAAAGCAGGTTTCGCAAAATCAAAAGCGTAATTCTAGTGAAAAACAAAACTTTAGTCAAGACTTTTTGCCTATTTTTCGCAAAAGTTTGTTGATTTTACTTCCTTAGCATAAGGACACACAAAATCGCAAAATCAAATCCAAACACCAAAAACAAAACCTAAAAAACCTTAATATAATTTACCAAAAAAATCGGCGTGCGCTTAAAGGTAATGTCTTTTGAGAGAATCTCTTTGGAAATGATTTTATCTTTAGTTTGCGAATCTTTTGTGGTTACATTATAGCTTGCGGGGGATTCTATGCCTAGTCGCAGTTCAGATGGCAGTCCTAGCACATCTAGCGGGATTTTTGCGCCAGCTTCGATTTTGCCAAGTATGCCAAGCGAAAAACTAAGCCCCGCATTTAGCCCATAATCCACCTGCACTTGATAGTTCCACAACACATTCGCACTTTTTGTAACGCCTGCTTTGAGAAAATTTTGCATTTCATCATTTGCTTTATCGGTCAAAAACATTACGCCGATATTTATGCCAAAATACCCTCCCAAAGCCACTTCTCTCCAAAATCTATGCTTCACACCAAACACACTTAGAGGCATTTCAGCTAGCAAATCCGCATTTAGCCCGCCAAGCATATAAAAAAAACTCCCCACATTTTTTGTGCCTACTTCTTTAGATTCCATAGATAGATTTCCTCCGCCGATAAGCACATCGCCATAGATTCTGCTACCAAAGTAGAGATTAAAAAAGTTTTGATACCCGCCACTTCCGCCAAACGCCACAAACACCGAGCGTGCGACTAATGGAAAATCCACGCTAGATTTTAACGCGCCTGTGATTTCAGGTATAAATACCCCGTTATCTGTGCTTCCCACGCTATTTTGCCTATTATACTTCCCATCAGCATAAGTTTGCGTGATTCCCGCACTTGCCGCGCTTAGCCCTACGAAAAATCCGCTTTTTTTCCTAGCGCGCATATATTTGTGTGCGATTGCTTTTTTTTCGTCCAACGACTTATTTGGAAAATACATTTCTATATAGTCGCTATCTTTGTAGATAGGCGTTATGCGCACGCCATTTATCTCTAAAAGTGAGCGATAAAAAGCGATTTTTACATCTATGCTTTTGTCTTTTAGTCGCTCATCTTGTGCCTGCATTAGCTCGCTTGGATTTGCTTGAGAATTTTTAAAATCTTTTGGCAAAATCAGCATACCGATTTCCTCATCAGTGATACGACTAGATTTGCTAGATTGTGGTGTTTTTGTTTGCACAGATTTTGCAAGTGTAGATTTTGTAGTCGTTGTCTTGGCATTAGTCGCTCCCAAACTATCGCTACTAAGCACAAAAAATACAAAAATCCCCACAGCCATAACGATACAAAATCTATGAAACTTTGATTGCTTTTGCGCTTTTGGTGTTGTGATTATGTTTTTGTGATTTTGCATTGCATTGCCTAAAATAAATATTGATAGCTCGCTAGATACATAGCACCCAGCAAATATCCATAATCATCTTGGATATTTTGGGTGATACTTGGAGGGATTTTTACCCCTAGCTCTAAGCGATGATGATATTTTAGCGTGGCGGATATGCCAAAATTTAGCACGGTTCCTACGCTGATTTTATCGATATTTTGTCCGCCCTTTTGTGAAAAAAGATTTATCCCAGCACCCACCCCTGCAAACACGCCTATGTAGTAGCCCTCCTCACTGCCTACGGCTTTGTCCCCCACCAAATCCACATTGAAGCTAAACAAATGATTGGTTACTTTATCTGCCACACTTGGAGAAGCATTAAACGCTACTAGATACTGCCCATACACGCGTAGCCCCATAAGTGCTGTGCCTAAAAAGCGCAAATACCCAGCACTTAGCCCAAAAGCAAATGGGTTTATCTCCGCCCCTAAGCCTTTATTTTTGTTGATTTCCATTTGGTTTGTGCCTGCTGTGATTCCAGCAAACCAGCCGTGTTTGGTGCGATTTTTTAGCTCTTGGGATTTTTCATAAAGTAGCTCATAATACCTTCCGCGCAAAAAATATAACTCTTTTTCCTTTTGGTGTTGGCTAAGCTCTTTTAGGCTAGCTTCATCGCCGTGTATGACTTCGATTTCGTCATTTTGCGTTGTTTTTTCTTTTTGTGGATTTTTAGATTCTTTTTTAGATTCTTTTGATTCTATGGATTTTTTAGGGGTTTTAGATTTTGTGCTTTTTGCAAATGCTAGCCCTCCACCACACGCCATAGACACAAAAATCGCCACAAAAAAAACACCACATATTTTTGCTACAAACGCGTTTATAGATTTTGCGTATTTTGGGCTAGATTTTATCACGGAAACCTCCTAAAACACATAGCTATATCCCACCATAGGCATCACCCCAAACCAATCCAAACTTTCATTGATGATGAGTTTTATCTCGCCTTCGATTCTATGCTTGCTTAGTAGAGTGAAACTCGTGCCAATGTTGATAATCCCCCCAAGCCTAGAATCACTGCTAGAATCATATATCATACTTGCTAGCCCAAATCCCGCTATGATTCCAGCTTCTAGCCCGTTTGTAAGTGGCAACACAGGCAAATCTATCATCAAATCCCCGCTTACCCCTATCGCGCTAAATCCAAGCGAAGCCAAATTTAGCTCTTTTGCATTGCTGCCTAGATATTGCAAATAGATTCTGCCACCTACTTTGTTTGGGAAAGATATGCTATCAAATAGCGTGGGATAAAAGCTCTGAAACCCCACTTTTGCGCCATAAGAGAGGAAATTGCCTAGCTCATAGTCTTTGTTTCCAGTGGCATTGTGAAATATCCAGCCACCATAGATTCCCAAAAACACACCTGTTTTTTTGCGCGCCAAATCCAAATCTTTCACAAGGCTAGCGATTTCTTTGTCCGTGATTTTGTGATATGCCATAATGTATGGATAATAATACAAACTAAGCGTGGAATAATCGATAAGTTTTTCATCATTTGCGCCGTCTTGTTTTGGTGGATTTTGGGATTTTTTAGAATCCTTGTCTTTATGATTTTGAGGATTTTGAGAATCTTTAGAATCTTTTGTGGATTTTGCAGATTTTGCTTCATTAGATTTTGTGTCGTTTTTTGCATTGTTAGATTCTTTTGCAAAATCTTTTTTAGCGTCTTTTTTTGGATTTTGTGTTTCATTAGATTTTGTGGATTTTTGATATTTGCTGTATCGTTGCGAATTTGTCGCACTACTCGCACTATGCAAAACCGCACCCAAAATCAAAAAAACTCCAAGCACACCAATAGCCCAAAGCATAATACGGCGTAAAAAAATCTCTAAATTTATGTTTTTTGTATCCAAAATCTAGCCTTTCTAGCTTTTAAAATCGTTTGGCAAAATAACCCACCATTATACACTTTAAACCTTAAATAAGCGAGTTTGGGTATAATAACGCCACAAATTTGCGACTTTTAAACAAATACTTTGTAAAACAAACGCGTTTGCAAACGCATATTTTAAGGAGCAAGCATAATGCAAAAAATATCACTCACCACCCTAAAATCCCAAAAAAATATCCCACCACACATAGGCAAAAATCCTAGCAAAATCACTGCCATCACCGCTTATGACGCGCTTTTTGCGCAAATCTTTGATGGCATAGTAGATGTGATTTTGGTAGGCGATAGCCTAAATATGAGCTTTAATGGCAAAGAGGACACCACAAGTTTGAGCGTAGAAGAAATGATATATCACACAAACGCCGTTTTGTCCCGCACAAAGCAATCTTTTGTCATCGCAGATATGCCTTTTGGTAGCTATGATAGCAAAAAATCCGCGCTAAAAAATGCCATAAAAATCATCAAACAAACAGGCGTGCAAGCCCTAAAACTAGAAGTCCCGCTCCACAAACTAGACATTATCAAAGCCCTTGTAAATGAGGGGATTCCCATTATGGCACACATAGGGCTAATGCCACAATTTGTCAAATTTGAAGGTGGATATAAAATCAAAGGTAAAAATGACGCACAAAGCGCGTATTTGCTAGAATCCGCCCTTGCGTTTGAGGAAGCGGGGGTATTTGGATTGCTTTTGGAGGGTATCATTTCTAGTGTGGCAAAAAAGATTTCTAGCAGTGTAAAAATCCCAACGATTGGGATTGGCTCTGGAGTGGATTGCGATGGGCAGATTCTCGTGTGGAGCGATGCTTTTGGGCTATTTAGTGAGTTTAAGCCAACATTTGTTAGGCAATATTTAGACGGAGCGGGGATTTTTAAAAAAGCATTGCAAAAATACGCCACAGATGTCAAAAATGGCGATTTTCCAAATGAAAAAGAAAGCTATTAAATGGCTATTTAATAGCTATCAAAAACTATGAAAATTATATAAAATGGGCTATCAAAAAGCCAAAATGACATTAAATGAGGTTTAAAACAAATGGCAAAAATCACACTTGATTTAGAAAATCTAGATTCTAGTCCAAAAAGCGCGAATCAAAAATCTAGCCCAAAATCTAACCAAAAATCTAATGCACAAAAATCATCAAACGCAAGCAAGGCAAAATCCACCGACACCCAAACAACCGATGAGCGAGAAGTATCCATACAAAAAATCCGCTTTGATGAAAATGTAGAAATCTCACTTCGCCCAAGCGTGTGGGAAGACTACATAGGGCAGGAAAAAATCAAAAAAAACCTAAAAATCGCTATTTTGGGCGCAAAAAAACGCAAAGAAACGCTAATGCACACGCTTCTTTTTGGTCCCCCGGGGCTTGGCAAAACCACTCTTAGCCATATCATCGCCACGGAAATGGAAGCAAATATCAAAGTAAGTGCCGCGCCTATGATAGAAAAAGGCGGGGATTTAGCTGCGATTTTGACAAATATCAATGAGGGGGATATTTTATTTATCGATGAGATTCATAGGCTAAGCCCTGCGATTGAAGAGTTGCTATATCCTGCGATGGAGGATTTTAGGCTAGATATTATCACAGGGAGCGGTCCTGCTGCCCAAACGATAAAAATTGATTTGCCACCTTTTATGCTCATTGGCGCGACTACTAGGGCTGGAATGCTATCAAGCCCGCTTCGCGATAGGTTTGGTATGGATTTTAGATTGCAGTTTTATGACAATAATGAGCTAAGCCAAATCATCGACAAAGCCGCACGCAAGCTAAAACGCGACATAGAAAAAAACGCCAGCCTAGAAATCGCCAAAAGAGCGCGTGGGACGCCTAGAATCGCGCTAAGATTGCTAAAGCGGGTGCGGGATTTCTCCGATGTCGCGGGCGAAGAAGCGATAAGCCTATCCACCACAAAGCACGCTCTAAGCGAGCTTGGCGTAAATGAGCTAGGATTTGATGAGCTAGATTTGCGCTATTTGGAGGCTTTAGCCCGCGCAAAATCGCCTATGGGGCTAAACACCCTCTCTGCAATCATCAGCGAAGATGAGGGCACGATAGAGGATTTGATAGAGCCTTATTTGCTAGCGCAGGGGTTTTTGGAGCGCACAGCAAGGGGGAGGGTAGCTAGCATAAAGACTTATGAATTGTTGCGACTTAGCCCACCAAAGTGGAATCAAAATCACTCACAAAATCCACAAGATACGCCAAAATTGTTTTAAATCGTAGATTTGAAATCGCAAAAACAAGATTAAAAATCCACATTTTGCTAAACAAGATTTTGCCAAAAATCCACCAAAATCAACCAAACCTAACCAAAATTAACCAACCAAAATCCACCAAAAAGGAAACCCAAACAATGCAAGACAAAAACACCGCAAAATCCCCATACCCGCATCTTTGCAAAGCATTTGGCGCATATCAAACAAATTGCTACATTATAAAAACCCCTAAAGGCGAGCTAATCATAGACCCAGGGATTGGCTCAAGCAAATGGGTGCTAGAAAATGTGCAAAATCCGCTTGCTATTCTCATCACGCACGGGCATTTTGACCATATTTTTGATGTGGCAAAAATAAGCGAAAATCTAAAATCTGTGCCTATTTATTGCCCTAGCAAAGATTCGTTTATGATGGAGAGTGATTGCTTTGACACGGGGCTTATCCCCTGCCCTCCTAGCATAAAAGTCCCGTGCGAAAAAGGACGAAGCGATTTTGAGATTGGCGGGGTTTATTTTTCTTATCTGCATTTTCCCGGACATACCCCGGGGTGTAGTATCATCTGCGTTTGGGGAGAGAGAGGGCTAGATAGCACCACTCACAAAAGCAAGTATGCAAGGATTTATAGCGGGGATTTTGTGTTTAGGCGAAGTATCGGGCGGTATGATTTCCCCTACTCAAGCCCGCAAGATATGGCAGATTCACTAAGACGATTTAGGGATTTGGATTTTAGGCTTGATTTGGGGTTGAGTTTAGATGATGATGAGCTAGAGGAAGTAGGGCAAATAGAAATTTTCCCCGGACACGGCGAATCTAGCCACCTAGCGTATGAGCAACACAATGTCAATCTATGGTTAGAGCGAATGTAGCCACAAAAACGCAGAATCTACAAATAACGCATTTTCTTAAAATAACGCAATTTTGGCGCATAATGTGGCTTTGAAACATAATGTAGATTTGGCACATTATGCGACTTTGACACATAATGTAGCTTTGAAACATAATTTAGATTTGGCACATTATGAGGCTTTGGCACATATTGCGGCTTTGGCGCAAAGTTTTTGGACTTTAGTTTTTTTTTTTTGCAAAACCTTAGTGCGAAACTTAAATATGACAAAAATAAAAAGTCGCAATATGACAACAAACATTCCGTGTCATTGCTAGCAACAACTCTACCTTTGTCATTGCGAGCGTTGCAACGCAATGCGTGGCAATCTATCCGCTTGTCATACGACAAACATTCCGTCATTGCGAGCGAACGCTAGTTAAGCATGGCAATCTATAACAAATTTTGTCATACTGAGCGTAGCGAAGTATCTCTAAAATTCAAAACTCAAACAGAGATATTTCGTGTTCAATATGACAAGCCAAAAACGAAGCCTTAATATGACGAAGAAACTTCCGTCATTGCAAACAATGATTCTACTTCTGTCATTGCGAGACTTCCGCAGGAAATCGTGGCAATCTACATTACAATATAGGCAAAATAGATTGCTACGCGGATTTTGACAAATGCGCTCGCAATGACGGAGTGGCAAATTCTCGTAATTGCATTGCAAATTCTTTCAATGACAGTGTTTACCCTCCATTACGGATTCGCAAATCTCTTATTCCCCCATTCCTTGCGGAGGGGGCTAGGGGGTGGGTATCTTGTCATACTGAGCGAAGCGAAGTATCTCACAAAGCACAAATAAATAGAGATATTTCGCGCTCACGCGCTCAATATGACAAAAAAAATCCGTCATCGTGGGCAAGGATTCTGCTTCCGTCATTGCGAGCAAAACACAAGCCTTCGTGGCGCAACCCCACTGCTCAAGCAAATCGTCATTGCGAACAAATGCGACTTTGTTAAAAGTAGCATTTGCGTGGCAATCTATCCGCTTGTCATACGACAAACATTCCGTCATTGCGAACAAAATGAGCGTAAGCGAATTTTTGCGTGGCAATCTATTTATTGCAAATTGTCATACTAAGGTTTCAAAGCAAACGAAGTATCCCAATTTGCAACAAATATATTGCCTCCACAGCCCACACACGCCGATCCTTACACGCACCACCCACACACACCACACAAAAATCTAAAACAATAAATCCTACTCCACGGTTACGGATTTGGCAAGGTTTCGTGGCATATCCACATCATTTCCTAGACGAATCGCCACTTCAATAGACAACAACTGAAGCACTATCATCATAGAAAAAAACTCCTCCATATAGCTACTAGCAGGGGCTATGCGTATGCAGTCATCAGCTAGGGCAAAATCATCTTGGCATATCGCACAGATAGTCGCATCTCGCGCGCTTAGCTCCTCGACATTTGAGCAGATTTTGTCATACAAGAGGTGCTTTGGCATTAGCGCGATAGTGAAAAGATTAGAATCCACTAGCGCGATAGGTCCGTGCTTCATCTCCCCGCTTGCATATCCCTCCGCGTGCAAGTAGCTGATTTCTTTTAGCTTTAGCGCGCCTTCTAATGCTAGGGGATAAAACACATCTCGCCCGATGAAAAAAAATCCGTGTCCGTGCAAATATCGCTTGGATAGTCGCTTGATTTTTTCGTGCAAAGATGGCGTTACTTTGGTGGCTTGAACGGCTTTTAGCATTATGCTTGCTTGCTTTTTTAGCCCGCTAGAATCTATCTCGCCTTTGATTTTGCCTAGATACGCAGAAAAAATCCACAGCACCATTACTTGCGTGGCAAATGCTTTTGTGCTTGCTACGCCTTTTTCGATGCCTGCGCGCGTTAGGATTGTGGCTTTGCTCTCGCGCACGATTGAGCTATTATCCACATTGCAGATAGATAGCGTGTCTAGCCCGCTACTTTTTGCTAGTTTTAGGGCTTCTAGCGTGTCTGCGGTCTCGCCACTTTGAGAAATTGCGACAAAAAGCTCATCATTGCTTAAAATAGGCTTTGCGTAGCGAAATTCGCTTGCTAGCACGACATTTGTGCGGATTTTTGCTTCGCGCTCTAGCAAATATTTGCCTACAAGGGCGGCGTGGTAGCTTGTCCCGCACGCACAGATGGTGATTTGAGAATACTTTATGGCATTATCGCAGTTTTTAGATTTTGTCTTGCTTTTATCGCTAGTCTTGCTAAAATCTATGCTTTTTATGCCAAGTGCTTCTAGCTCATCTAGGCATATTATGCCATCTACCTCGCCACCTACGCGCCCCATCATCGTTTCTAGCAAAACCTTTTCTTGCTCATAGATTTCTTTTTCCATAAAGTATCGAAATCCATCTTTTTGCGCGTAGGATTTGCTTATGCTTAGAGGTTTTTTGGGCGTAAGCGTATCAAAATCTAGCGAGCTACCATAGCTCCCATCTTGGATATATACGACCTCATCTACAAGCCCGATAAGTGGGGCATCTGAAGAGGCAAAATAGATTTCGGCATTTGTGTTGTCTTTTTTGTCGCTGTTTTTTGCGTAGCTTTTGCCGATGATTAGCGGGGCGGCGTTTTTGGCATAAAAGATTTCATTTGGTGCGACTTTGCTGATTAGCAAGATAGCATACGCGCCTTTTAGCCTGCTAGCGGTTTTTTCAAACGCCTCTCTTGGAGTTTTAGCTATTTTGAGATTTTCTTCAAAAAGATGGACGATGACTTCGGTGTCTGTCTGGCTTAAAAAACTATGCCCGCTAGATTCTAGCTCTGTTTTTATTTCTTTGTAGTTTTCGATTATGCCATTATGCACGACATAGCTAAACTCCCCTGTGTGCGGGTGTGCGTTGATTTCGGTAGGTTTGCCGTGAGTCGCCCATCTAGTGTGAGCTATGCCTAGTCCAAACCCATTTGAGCTAAAATCTTTGGTTTTAGATTCTAGGTTGATTAGCTTGCCAACAGCCTTAAAAGCGTGGATATGCGCTTTGTTTTTGTCAGTGTTTTCTAGCACGGCAAATCCAGCAGAATCATAGCCACGATATTCTAATTCTTTTAGTCCATTTAGCAAAATCTCTTTTTTTTCTTTTTTGCCTACATAGCCTATGATTCCACACATTTGGTTTTCCTTTTGGTGTATTTTGTAGCACGGTGTGTTTTAGCGGATTTTAGCGTGCTTTGGAGGATTTTGGCGTGATTTGGCGTGCCAAAATGCAATTCTACACTATTTTTGTAAAAATATATTTTGCTTTGTGTTTGTGCCGATATTTATGCACTTTTAGGGGATTTATGCGTAGTTGGCACAAAATCTATCATAAAATCTGCGATTAAACAATATGTGTTAGAATCTTAGGTTTTATTTATCTAGCACTTTTAAACTTTTAAAACTCGCGCTTTAAAAAATTTGCGCTCTAAAATGTGCTTGCAAAATCAAAACAAAATAAACGCTAAAATCTCATATTTTAAGGAACAATATGTCAAAGAAAAATATGCAAAATCTAGTAAATGCGTTATGTGATTCTAGTATTTTAAAAATGTTATCTTGCGTGCTATTTGTAGCTATGTCTAGCACCATCGCCACAGCCAAAAACACAAAATCTAATCAAAAATACACCCAAGAAACACAAACTACACAAACCCCCGCAACTGATTTTACGCAAGCCACAAATGATTTAAAAACAACAAAGGATTTGACACAAGCCACGCTTACAAACTCTCCCAAAAAAGAACACATCGTAGGCGGTGTCGCTATCAAGGTAAATGGCGACCCTATCACTTTGTATGAAATCAAAACTATCCAAAAACAACGACATTTTGACAAAGAAAAAGCGATTGAATTTCTTATCGCTCAACGGCTAAAAACCCAAGAAATCGAGCGACTAAAAATCAATGTCGATGATGATAGGCTAGATAGAGAAATCGAAAACATCGCCACTCAAAATCAAATGAATATGCAGCAATTTATGCTAGCCCTAAAACGCGAGGGAATCGAATATGATATGTATAGAGATGAGCTAAAAGACCAGATTGAGACTAGGGAGCTTATGCGAAATGTCCTGCTATCTGCTGAAACTTCTAGCGAAGATGAGATACATAGGTATTATAATGAGCACAAAAGCGAGTTTAGCACGCCAAAAGAAGTCGAAGTCGCACGCTACACTTCCAAAAATCCAAAGCTACTAGAGCGCACCATAGCCAATCCAAACACCTCCATAAGTGGCGTAGAAAAAACCCAAGAAAAATTAGAGCTAAGCGCGCTAAATCCACAAATAGCACAGCTTTTTTCATCGCTACGAGAGGGGAGATTTACCCCTGTGCTAGATGCGGGCGGGGGAAGCTATGTAACTTTTCGCGTGGTAAAAAAGATTGGAAAAAATGTGATGAATTTTGATGAAGCAAGGCACTATATCGCCCAAAAATTATCCCAAAACAATCAAGAAAAAGTCCTAAGCGAATATTTTGAAAAAATCAAGCAAAAAGCACATATACAGACTTTGCGCGAGCCATAAATGCAAACTTGCCAAAAACCAAAATGTGAAAATCAAAAAAGCAATCAAGACGCAAAATCTAGCACGCAAGACAAAATGCAAAATCCTAAAGCACGCAAAAACATAAAATCAAAGCCAAAATCTAACAACAAAAAGAGGCGTAAATGTTTGATGAAATAATGTATTTTTACCACGACCCTCTTTTTGGTGCTAGCATTTTGCTAGGCATTGTGGCGATTATTATTTTTGCGGATTGGGGGAAAAATAAATATCAGGCAAAAAAACGCGAAATGGCGTTGGAGGATTTTGCAAAATCATATAGCGAGGGCTCTCTTAGCGATGAGATTATTGATTTTCTTTCTATCTCAAAAAACCCAACCCCACCGCTAATGCTCCTAGCCAAAACCTACTCTTTGGCAGGCGATAGAGGCTATGCTATCAAAATCTATCTAAGTTTGCTAGAAAAAGCACGCGACACGGAGGAAAAAATCATTATCTTAGAATCATTGGGGGTTACTTATTTTGAAGCGGGATTTTTGCAAAGGGCGAAAGAAATCTTTTTAGAAATCCTAAAATCTTATCCTAGAAATAAACAGGTGCTAGATTATCTAATGCGCGTGTATGAGAGTATGGGCGAGTATGAAGAAGCCCTAGATGCGCTAGAATCTATACAGGAACTAAGCTTAGAAAAAGAGCGAGCGCAAAATGAGCAAATGCGCATATTTTTACATTTTATGCTACTAAAAAATAGCAACTTTTTGTCCCTAGAAAAAAAGCGCAAGGAAATCATCGCGCTTATGAGATATTGCGCACAGATAAACCGCTTGGGGCTAGAATATCTAAGTATGTATGATAGGGAGGCTTTTTGGCAGGAAATCATAAGGATAAATCAAAATCCACAAAATCCTAAAAACAATGCTAATACACTAAAATCTAGCGATGATTATAATGCGGATTTTAATGGGGATTTGATAGCAAAAGATTTTAGTAAACAGCCCGCGATAAAAAACCATTCTCCAACAAATATCGCGCAAAATCCACAACACCAAACGCAAAATCTAGCAAACAACCAAAATAAGATTTTAGAAATGCTAGATATTTTGTGGCGTTTCAAAAAAGAGGAAATCCCATTTGAAAAGCTAAAAAATCACAAAAATATCATAGATATTTTTCGTGCAAAAGGCTATGTCAAAGATGAAATTCAATGCGATGTGTTTGAGCTAGAAGCGTTGCGGATTTTGCTTGCGCATTCACTCCAAAAAGGGGAGCTAACTTTTGAATACCGCTGTAATCATTGCAAAAATATTTTTCCTTTTGACTCATATCGCTGTCCTTTGTGCGCGAATATCGGGCAAATGGACTTGGTATTTAAAATCATAGAATCCACGACAAAAGATTTTAATATGGATTTTGCCAAAAATAGCGCGTTTATCAATAGTGCCAAACAATTTGCAAGCAATTTTTCTACTACATAGTTGCAAGGTCGCAAACGCAATAAAAAAGCCAAAAAAGAAGCAAAAAATGCAAACAAAAACAATTCAAATCCATACTGATGGCTCGTGCCTAAGCAATCCTGGGGCTGGCGGATATTGCGCTATCTTGCTATATAAAGGCGTAGAAAAAATCATCAAAGGTGCACACCCCCTAACTACCAATAATCGTATGGAATTACTCGCCGTCATAGAGGGGCTAAAAGCCCTAAAAGAGCCTTGCAATATCGAAATTTTTAGCGATTCAAAATATGTGTGCGAGGCTATCAATAAATGGCTTCCAAATTGGGTAAAAAAAGATTTTGACAAAGTCAAAAATGTCGAACTATGGCAGGAATATCTATCCATCTCAAAACCGCACAAAATCACGGCTACTTGGGTAAAGGGGCATAATGGCGATACGATGAATGAAAAATGTGATAAAATAGCAAGAGAGCAAGCCAAAAGCGTGCAAAAAACAAAAATAGATTCAAAAATAGATTCTAAGTAAGAATGTAAAAAAAAGCAATCAAACGCCATTATCAACACGATTTTTACGATTTTGCAAAAAAATCTAATAACATTTAAGGAAAAAAATGTCTAAATTCGCCCCCTTAGAATCCGCACTTGGCTATCGTTTTGCAAGCCAAAATCTACTCCAAGAAGCCCTAACCCACAAAAGCTGTGTAAATACCAAAAACAACGAACGATTAGAGTTTTTGGGCGATGCGGTGCTAGATTTGCTAGTGGGGGAATATTTGTTTTGTAAGTTTGAGTATTTTGATGAGGGGAGGTTGTCTAAAATGCGCGCTAGCCTTGTGAATGAAAAAAGTTTTGCTAGCTTTGCTAGGCATTTGGGCGTGGCTGATTTTCTTGTGCTATCTGTGAGCGAAGAGCAAAATAATGGACGGCAAAAAGACTCTCTACTATCCAATGCCTTTGAAGCGATAATGGGGGCGGTGTATTTAGAATCTGGGATTGACAAAGTCCGCGAAATCATACAAAATATTTTGGAGAGATTCTACCCAAATATGCGATTTGAAAACTTGCTTACTGATTATAAAACCGCTTTGCAAGAGCTAACCCAAGAGCGATTTGGCGTCCTGCCTAGCTATGAGCTACTCCACCAAAAAGGACCTGACCATAAAAAAGAGTTTTTTATCCAAGTCTGCATACACAATACCATCTATGCAAAAGCCTATGGCAACTCTAAAAAAAGTGCCGAGCAAGCCTGCGCAAAGCTAGCATATCAAGCACTAACAAACAATCAAAATGCAAAATCTAACAAATCCCAAAAAACCCCCAAACCCGATAAACACGACAAACATAAAAAAGATTACAACAAAGAGAGCCAAAATAGTAAAGAAAGCAAAGCAAAAGATTTTGACAAAAAATCAAAATCTAACCAAAAATCTAGCTTGAAATCTAACCAAAAATCTGCCAAAAAATCTCACAAAAAGGCACAAAAATGAATACTTTTGGAAATGCCTTAAAGCTAAGCACTTTTGGGGAATCGCACGGCACGCATATCGGTTGCATTTTAGATGGATTCCCATCAGGAATCAAAATCAACGAAGCATTGCTAAAAAAAGAGCTATCGCGCAGGCAAGGTGGCAAAAACGCATTTGGCACGCCTAGAAAAGAAGCGGATTTGCCACAGATTTTGAGCGGTGTTTTTGAGGGAGTTAGCACGGGTGCGCCTATCGCGCTACTTTTTGAAAATAGCAATGTAAAATCCAAAGATTATAGCGAAGTGGCAAATGTATTTCGCCCATC
Organism: Helicobacter sp. T3_23-1056; assembly: GCF_053654535.1. NCBI lineage: Bacteria > Pseudomonadati > Campylobacterota > Epsilonproteobacteria > Campylobacterales > Helicobacteraceae > Helicobacter > Helicobacter sp. T3_23-1056. Next base: position 62,106 of record NZ_JBSIUU010000005.1, read on the forward strand.
TCACGCGGATTTTACATATCAGTGCAAGTATGGGATTAGGGATTATCGTGGCGGGGGGCGAAGCTCGGCTAGAGAGAGTGTGGCACGCGTGGCGGGAGGGGCATTTGCCAAAATGCTTTTAGGGGAGTTTGGGATTTTCACTCAAAGTGGGATTTTTAGCATCGGTGGGTGCAAGGGGGAAAAACTAGATTTTGACTACGCGCTAAAAAGTGAGATTTTCTCGCTTGATAAAAACAAAGAAAATGAGCAAAAAAATATCATTTTGCAAGCGCGAAAAGAGGGGGATAGTATCGGTGGGTGCGCACTTATAAAGGCAAGTGGAAATGCTAGGGTGTTAAGGGGGCTTGGAGAGCCGTTGTATCATAAACTAGATAGTGTTATAGGTGGTGCATTTCTTGGGCTAAATGGCGTAAAAGCCGTAGAAATAGGGAGCGGGGCAGAATCTAGCCAAAAAAAAGGTAGCCAAAATAACGATGAAATGAGGCTAGAATCTAGCAAAACTCTAAAATCTAAAAAGGAATCTAGCCAAAAATCTAATGCAAAATCTAGCAAAGAAAATATGTTTGATAATGCTAGATTTGCTAGCAATCATAGCGGTGGGATTTTGGGCGGTATAGCAAATGGCGAAGATATTATCATCAAAGTGCATTTTAAGCCCACGCCTAGCATATTTTTGCCACAAAAAACGCTAAAAATGGAATCTAAAACCCTAAAACCTTGCACGCTTGAGCTAAAAGGCAGGCACGACCCTTGCATAGCGATTCGCGGAAGCGTGGTGTGCGAGAGTATGCTAGCGTTTATATTAGCGGATATGTTGTTATTAAACACCCGCGCTACATTATCAAATTTGCAAAAAATATATTTGGACTAAAAAGGCTAGTTGTAAGCGCGGAATTGCAAGCGCGATTGAAAATGACAAAATCATTGGAATTTAAAAAAAAATGCTAAAATTTCCACTCAAAATTACCTTTTAAAAGGAGTAGCTATGAAAAAATTAGTAGTCGCAATGGTATTTGGGATTTTTGGTTTTGTGGGGGTTGGATTTGGCGAGGTGGCAGAATCTAGCCTAGATTCTAGCGCACAAACAAACACGCAAACAGAATCTAATGTGGATTCTAGTGTAGATTCTAAGGCGGATTCTACATTAGAATCTAAAGACGCCAAAGACTCTAAAGTCGGCATTCAAACGCAAGAAAAATCCACGCAAAGCGCAGAGGACAGCGCACAAGCATCTAGCGAGCAAACGCAAACTAATGCAGAGTCGCAATCTAGCGCAGAATCTAAAACGGAGTTATCTAGGGCGGAGCTTGATTCTCAAACGCAAGATTTGCAAGCTAAATATCCAAATAGCGATTGGGAAGTGGGAACTGAAATGGAAAATAGCGAGTGGAGCAAAAAAAGCGCGGAATGTTCCCTAGAGGACAAGACAGAGGCGCAGCGCGAAAAATGCAAAGCAGCGCAGGCAAAAAGGCTTCATAGCCTATGCAAAAGCAAGGGGGATAAATACTGCGTGCTAAAAGTCGCGCTTTTTGCTGGGGAAAATAGGTTGATTGAAGACATTGATATTTTATACAAAAGTTGCGACAATGGATATGGCTCAGCTTGCACATTTTATGGAATGGGTGTGGGCAATATGGGCGATAAGGCAAATGAGCTAAGACTATATGAAAAAGCCTGTGAGCTAGGAAGTGCTATGGGTTGCTTTGGCGTAGGTGGCATATATTTTGAAAAAGATAAAGACGCAAAAAAAGCAAAACCATACATCGATAAAGCGATAGATTTGGGCGATATGGGTTGCCAAAATGGTTTTGAAGTGGCGTGCAAATGGCTAGATAATGTAAAAAAAGTAAAAACAGAAATAGAGCTACAAATAGAAGCCCTAAATAAACCACAAGAAGCTGACACAGGCAAAAAGTCTAAAAAATCCAAAAAATAAAAAGGGTTAAAAACCGCTAAAATCCCTCTTTTGCAACCTTTTTTTTGCGTTTGCCTAGATTTTATGCAAAATCATTTTTTTTTAAAAGTGATTTTGCATAATGCGGATTTTAGCTAAAGGGTGGCTTTGAGTTTTTTGGGCGTATCGACTCTCCAAACTTCACTACAATGCTTTTATGTAAAATACTTTTTTATAAAATGCAATGCTACATTTACAAAACTCTAAATCATTAAAAAAGAGTAAGAATCCACAAAAGATAAAAATTTTAAAAAGATTTGCAAGTGTGATAAAGCACGACTTTGCCTAGCGTTGTTTTGCTAGATTTTGATTTAGCCCAAAAACATTTTAGAAAAACATTTAGAAAGAAATTTTAGACAGGCTTTTAGAAATAAATTTAGAAAGAATTTTAGAAAGACATTTAGCGGGACAAACCAAAATCAACGCTTAAAAACCCTTAAAAAAACCAAATTGTAGATTTTGGTTTGCTAGTTTTTTTATTGCAAAATCTTAATTGCAAAATCTTAGAAAAATAGTTTAGCCAAATGGCATTACAAAAATAAATAAAGCGTTATTTTTTTAGCCATTTTGGAGGGTGAGCCTGCAAGGCAGAATCTTTAAACATATCTTTCATTATCGCATCGGGGCGGAGCTTTTCTGCCCAAGCATCAAGATTTTGTTTATAAGAGGGGGTTTTTTCAAACATTTTATTCATATTTTTGACATTGCGGATATTCCACATATCAAGCGGTTGATTAAACGCCTTTGTGCCATAAAACATTCCTTTCATTGAGCGCACCTTGCTTACATCCCATTTATCAAGCGGTTGGTTAAACGCTTCCGCCCCAGCAAACATCGCTATCATCACCTCTACATTGCTTACATCCCAGCTATTTAGTGGCTCATTAAAGGTTTCTAGCCCTTTAAACATTAAACTCATATCTTTGACATTGCTGACATCCCAGCATTCAATCCCCTTAAATTCATCTCGCAAAGGGATAAGATATTCAATATCAGGGTCATCTTCGTCTTCCTCTGCGTCAAAAAATAGACGCTTCATATCCGTGATTTTACTCGTATCAATCTCGCCTAGAGATATGCTCTCATCTCTTACAAGTTTTTTTAGCGCGATTAGATTTTTGGGGAAATATTTTGGCTTAGGGCAACTAAGCTCTTCATCATCATAGTCCGCATCTGTGCCGACTGATTTAGAATCTGCAAATCTTTTAAAATCCACCGACTTTATATTTAGCGATTCTTTTGGGATTTCTAGTTTTGAAATATCAACCTCTTCGTCCTCTTCATCTACCGTAATATCTGGCTCATCATCGATTTCATCGGCTTTGACGCTTGTCGTTTTTTCTTGCTGAAATAGCGCGCAACCTGTCGTGCCAAACGCCACAAAAAAGCCCAAAAACCCGATAAGTAAATATTGATATATTTTGCTAAGTTGTATCCGTGTGTGATTTTGTCCGTGCTGCATTTGTTCTCCTTTGGATTTTTAAGTGTTGCAGAGGTTTGTCATTGTTTGATTTTGTTATGCCTTAGACTACAGAGTCAAAGTCGGTATTGTATAACAAAAATTATCTACATAAGGTAAATCATTTTAAAATTTTAGACAAGATTTTGAGAAAAAAATCTATCTGCATAAACGACACAAAATCTATCACAAAAAATCACCAAACACACAAATGTAACAAAATGTTTCTTAACGAAGCAAATATCCTAAAATCCGCTTTGAAAGCCTATTTGCTGATATTTGCTTAGGCTTTTTTGTGCGTTTTTGATTCTCAAAAAGGGCAAAATTATGATTTTATATAGTTTTTTTATATTTTTGTGTTTATTTAATAAGATTTTTAAATGTTTATCGTTACAATCAACTTTTTGATTTTACAAAAGGAGAACGCAATGGCTGAAGTCAAAAGACGCGATTTTTTAGGCATAGCATTAGGTGGGGTTACCGCTGTGGGTGCTGTGGCTTCGCTAATCGCTATGAAAAAGACTTGGGACCCTCTCCCAAGTGTCGTCTCTGCTGGTATCACAACCATAGATGTAGCAGAATTAAAAGAGGGTGATTTTTCTCGTGTAGAGTGGCGCGGTAAGCCTGTTTTTATCATTAGGAAAGAAGCGCAAGATGGCTTTGATGCGAAGCGAAACTTCAAAATCGGAGATGGGGTTTATACGCTAGGTTTGCAGATTTGCACTCATTTGGGCTGTATTCCTTTTTACAAATCCGATGAAAAAAGTTTCCTCTGTCCTTGCCACGGAGGTAGATTTAGTCTAGATGGTTACAATGTCGAGGGCACGCCACCGCCTAGACCTTTTGACCTTCCGCCATTCAAAATCGATGGCACGGTGCTGACACTTGGTGTTGCTGGACCCGAGTATGAAGCTATGCTAAAAGCATAAAGGAGAGAAAATGGCGACTTTTAACAAATCAGAAGGGCTTATGGATTGGCTAGATAAAAGGCTTGGTGTAAATAAATTTCTAAAGGTAATGATGACGGAATATTGGATTCCAAAAAATATCAATTTCCTTTGGGCTATGGGCGTGCTTTTGCTGACATTATTTACGCTACTTGTGGTAAGCGGGCTATTTTTGCTTATGTATTACAAGCCCGATACGGACTATGCGTTTAATAGTGTGAATTTCACTATTATGAAAGAAGTGGAGTTTGGCTGGCTATGGCGACATATCCACGCAGTGGCTGCAAGTATGGTGTTTGTGATTATTTACATTCATATGTTTGTGGCGATTTATTATGGCTCTTATAAACAGGGGCGAGAAATGGTGTGGATAGGCGGTATGCTACTTTTTGTGGTTTTTTCTGCGGAGGCGTTTAGTGGCTATATGTTGCCTTGGGGACAGATGAGCTATTGGGCTGCGACAGTTATCACAAATCTATTTGGTGGGATTCCCATTATCGGCGATGATTTAGTCGAATGGATACGAGGAAACTATGTCGTAGCCGATGCGACTTTGACAAGATTTTTTATGCTTCATGTGGTGTTATTGCCTGTGGTGATAATGCTACTTATCGCTTTTCACTTCTATTCATTGCGATTCCCCCATGTCAATAACCAAGATGGAGAGGAAATAAACTTTGAAGAAGAAGCAAAAAAATACCAAGAGGGCAAAAAAGCAGAATCCAAAGTGATTCCTTTTTGGCCTGTGTTTATGTCAAAAGACATTTTTGTGGTTTGTGCATTTATGGTGCTATTTTTCTACCTTGTGTGCTATCACTTTGATTTTGCGATGGACCCTGTGAATTTTGACCCAGCGGATTCTCTAAAAACCCCTACGCATATTTACCCAGAGTGGTATTTTTTGTGGAGCTATGAAGTGTTGCGTGGATTCTTTTTCAATGTAGGACCAATCAAAGCTAGCGACATAGGGCTTGCGGCATTTGGCGTGGCACAAGTGGTGTTTTTGCTACTTCCGTGGCTTGATAGAAGCCCTGTGGTAAAGCCAGCCCACAAGCGCAAAGCGTATTTTGTATGGTTTTGGTTGCTAATCATTGATTTAATCGTCCTAACCATATATGGCAAGCTCCCACCAGAGGGAATCAACACATACATAGGCTGTGTAGCTTCGCTTGGATTCTTGTTTCTTATATTTGTAGCGTTGCCTTATATCACTATAAAAGAGCGTAAAGCCGCGCAAGGAGGTGGGCTATGAGAGAAATAAAGATTTTAGCCATTATTGTGGTTGTCATAGGTGTGATTTATTGGGGCGTAGAGCCTTTGGCACATAGTATTATGCACCCAAAAGTAGCCGATGCGCAGTTTGATTTTGTCGCAAGTGGCAAAAGCGATGTGTTTGATTTAAAACAGCTTGTAAAAAAAGCAAATGCAAATCTAGCGCAAGCCCAAAAAAGTGGCAATGAGCTAAACATACAACGAGCGCAAAAAGAGCTGGACAAAGCCCAAGAAAATCTATCTAATTTAGATGGATTTTGGAGCAAGATGGATTTAAAAAACGGCAATGCAGAAAAGGGCAAGCAAGTTTTTATAGAAAATTGTAACTCCTGCCATACGGTAAAATCCCAAGATGACTTAGCCGCTCGTAGCACTGAGCAAAGCGATGAGGAAGTATCGCAAGCCTATGGCGTTATCCCGCCAGATTTATCCACTGTGGCAGCGGTGCTAGACCACAACTTTTTGGCGCATTTTATCAAAAATCCTATTTTGGCTTCTAAGCTATGGCATAAAGAGGACTTAGTCTATCCTATGTCAGGCTATGATTGGCTAGGCGATGAGGCGATAGCAAATATCGTGGCGTATCTAGCTTCTATCGCGCCACAAGAGATTAGCGACAAAGAAGTCTTTGAGCAAGCCTGCTTGCGTTGCCATAGTGTAAATTATGACAAACTTACTTCGCCTAGCGTCATCGGCGATTTGAATCGCTACTTGGGGGCTCGCTCATATATTTATTTTTATATGAGCACAAATTCTAGCACTGATGATTTGGAGAGGTATCTAGGAGCGCGTGCGCCTGACTTGTCTATGATGATGCGTGCGCGTGGAGAGGACTATCTCTACAAATTTATCAACGACCCACAAAAGCTATTGCCCAACACTTCTATGCCACGACTAGGGCTTACAAAAGAAGCTGAGCAAAAAGTCATCAACTACCTAAAAGAAGTAGGCGACACCAAAAAAGAAGAGCGAGAATCGCTAGGCTGGAGAATAATGCTATTCTTTGGCATTATGGCGGTGCTTGCGTATCTTTGGAAGCGCAAAATGTGGGCTGATTTGCATTAGTTTAAGTCGATTAGTCTAAGTTGATTTTTGGAGGGGGATTTTTAAGAGAATCTAGCGATTCTCTTAAAACTTTTTAAAAAAAGTTTATGTTTTTTTGTAAAATCTACATACGCCAAATCTTAATCTACACAAAAATCTGCTTTGCTTGCAAAAACTATTTTTCCCACAAAAACTGCTTTGAGCAAAATCTACCATCATACAAAAACGATTTTTTTGCAAAAATCACTTTAGCGCAAAATCCACCCTACCACAGAATCCGCGTTAGCGTAAAAACCGCATTACAAATAAAACTCACAAATTTGATTAAAATTTTTGTTAGAAATCTTTACGCTACCGATTAGCTCACTTTTGTCAATCTCTATGCCCCTTTTATTTGGCATATACGGATAAAACGAAAACTCCACATACTTACCTTTGATTTGGCACTCCACTTGGCAGGGATTTTTAGAAGTTGAGGAAAATGAACTATCCATTTTTCCAACCGCGTAGCCCTTTTTCTTATCTTTTAGCATAGCCTTTTTCCGCAGAAACTTAAAAAACTGCATTTTTCTCCGTGTCATTACCACCCCTTTATTTATCAAATATTTACGCAAATGCTAATGTTTTATTGCATTTGCAAAACCTAGTATTGTATCATTTTTTAGTCAATTTTATTTGTCAGGTATGTTAGGGTGATAATTAGGCTTGGTAGATTTTGACATTTGCGATATGTTTTGCTATTACCTGCTATTAGCTTATATATAGGACAAACGCCCTAAAATCAACTCACAAACCCCCACGCAAAATCTCACTATTTTCTAAAATAACTTACCATCATTGCCACGCTTAACTAGCGTTTTATCGCAATGACCCACCCCCTAGCCCCCTCCGCAAAGGGAGGGGGAATAAGAGAATTGCGAATCCGTAATGTGAGGGCAAACACTGTCGTTGAAAGAATTTGCAATGCAATTACGAGAATTTGCCACTCCGTCATTGCGAGCGGATTTGTCAAAATCTGCGTGGCAATCTAGTTTTTACCAAAAATGTGTTTTGGCATTTTATATCGATAGATTGCCACGATTCTAGCTTGTTTGACAAAAGCCTAAAATCTTGCAATGAGGGCAATCCTTATTGGGGCTAAATATTGCACAAATTCTAGCAACGACAAATTATTTTTAAAACCTATAAAAACTACAAAACCTGCAAAATCTATAAATCTGTAAAAACCTGCAAAATCCAAAATAACCCCCACAATAAAACAACAAAATTTTCTTATTAAACAAGCATTTTAAGACTTTTATGAGAATTACGCGCATTTTTACTTTTTTGTATTATAATCCCCCGCGTTTTATCAAAGCAAAATAAAAATCGCTTTTGATAAGATATAAATCTATCCCGTAAAGGAACATAAAATGTGTGTAAATCCTACAAACGAAACAAACAAAAATAAGGCGAATGTGTCGCTAAAAATTTCGGCGATTTGTTTTGCATTGCTTTGCCAAAATCTATCTGCTAATGCGATTTTGGCTAATAACGAGAGAGAGAGAGAGAGAGAGAGAGAGTAATTCCCACGCAAAATCTTTCTAACTACAAATCGTCATTGCGAGCGTTGCAACGCAACGCGTGGCAATCCACGACAAAAAATGCGACAGAAAACATAGATTGCCACGAAAATCCTAGCGGATTTTCTCGCAATGACGATAAGAGGGTGGATTGCTACAAATCCGCTAACGCAGATTCTCGCAATGACGGCGACAAAACAAACCCACAAAAATACATAAAACTAGCACAAGTAGATTCTATCCGCACGGATTCTACGCAAATAGATTTTACAAACACCACAGCAAAATCCACGCAAATAGATTCTATACAAATGGATTCTGTGCAAAATGATTCTAATCAAACGGAATCTACAAACACCACAACAGAATCTATGAAAACAGATTCCACCTCGCAAGCATTTGAAAAACCCTCCCGCTACAATAAACTAAAATCCAAAAACGACTTAGAATCAACAAATTTGCAAGCAAAAGATTTAGGCAAAATTAGCGTTACTGCGATAGGGTTTGACACTTCGCTAATCCAAGAGCAAAGAAATATCATCATAATCGACAAAAGCGAGCTGCAAAACAAAGGCTACACCACTATCCAAGATGCCCTTCAAAACACTCAAGCGACTTTTACTTACAATGGATTTAACTCCCCAAATATCGATATTCGTGGACAGGGTGCAAGTGCTTCGCGAGCAGTGAAAATCCTGCAAAATGGCGTGCCTATAAATCTAACAGATTCCCCTTTTGCGTATAATCGCACGCCTATAAATGCGCTTAGCGTCCAAAATATCGAAAAAATAGAGATAATACCCGGTGGCGGAGCAGTCCTATATGGCAATGGCACGCGTGGTGGCGTGGTAAATATCATCACAAAAAAGTCAAATAAAAACTATTTTAGCGCAATGATAGGCGATGTATTTAGCGAGCCAAAAGGCGTAAGCAATATACAAAACTCTCCAACAATAGCCCTGCAAGGTGGAATCAATATAAAAAAAGTATTTGTAGGGCTAAGCGGGGAATACCACGATAAAAATGGCTACCGTGAGGGCGAGAAAAATAGAGGCTACTCTCTAAGTGGTGATATTATCTATGCTATCAATGATTCTCATCGTTTAAGCGCAAATCTAAATTTTTATGAGGAATGGCTAAAATTTGCCGATGGGCTAACTTATGCAGAGCTACAAAGTAATCGCAGGCAATGGAAAAGTGGCAACTCTCAAAATGAAATGAAAAAGACAAATGCGTCCTTGTCGCTAAATCACAACTACCACCAAAACTACGGCAATGATAAAAATCTAACGCTAGATACTACGGCATTTTACGCGTATGACAACAACACTTACCAAAATTCTGCTGGATATTTTTTTGACAACAAAGCAGGGCTAAATTTTAAAAGCAAGTATGGCTACAACAAAAATGGGGAAGTGATACTTGGATATGAAATGCTCTACGCAGAGGGCAAAAGAGGCAGTTTTCAAGATATTAACATTCTCCTCCAAAACACAATGACAAGACGGCAAATCGTGCGAAATATCAACCACCCACGCAAAATCTCAAACTCAATCTTTGGGCTAAATAGACATTATTGGCTAAATAGATTTATAAATGGCAATCACAAAGCATTTTCTACTTCGTTTGGTATGCGCTATGAAAACGCGGTATATTTGCTAGAGCGAAGCACTTATCAATGGGGACAAAACTACAATAATGGCGTAGTTTTGGGGAATCCAACCATAATAGATGACACGCAAAAGCCAAAAAGCACTTCTAATAATCTCGCCATAGAAATCTTGCCTAGTTTTGAATACTCGCTCACAGGGAATGTATATGCCAAATATGAACGCGGATTTGTCTCTCCAAGTCCTAGTGAGCTAACCAACAAAAGCGCGAACCAAACCTACTATGCAAGTGGTGTAAAGCCAGAGACTTATGACACACTAGAGCTAGGCATAAAAGATGAGATTTTGGAGAATCCTATCGGGTTTAGCGTGTTTTATACGCACACAAATGGTGAGATAATGTATGAAGCTCTAGGCAATATGTTTGGTGGAGGGTGGAGATATTATAACCTTGATGAGACACATAGAGCGGGTGCGGAGCTATATAGCAAACAACAATTTTGGAGGCTAAAATTTAGCCAAAATCTAAGCTATATTTTTTCACGCATTGCAAAAGGCAGCAACAAAGGCGCAAAAGTCCCGCTCGTGCCAGATTATAAATTAGCGTTTGATTTTGGTATAGAAGCACTAAAATCTACAAAACATAATTTAACGCTATTTATAAATCCCATATTTTATGGAAATCAACGCGATAGCTACAATGCCAAAATCAAAGGCTATATTTTGACAGATATTGGCGGAATATATGCTTATAAATGGAGTGAAAAAAGCCTAGAGCTAAGCTTTGGGGTGCGAAATGTGGCTGATACCAAATACAACTATTTGCAATATAAAGCGACTAACGGAGAGTATTTATACTTGCCTGCGTGGGGCAGGAGTTTTTATGCAGAAATGCGATTTAGAATCTAGCTTTTTTAGGATAATTTTGATTAGATTTTATGCTAGGTTTTTGCTATATTTTGGGTTTGGTAGCGATTTATCTAGGTGGCAAAATCTTATGCTAGATTTTGTAAAATCTAGCATAAGATTTTTGAAGTTTTTGCAGTTTATTGCATTTGCAAAAAGTTTTATTCATTTTTTATTCATCTTTTTGCTTATCCCAGCAAAGGATTGTCTTTCCCTCGTCATCTTTGGTTACATCGCCCATACCCATTATATTATACCCCGCATCGACATAGTGGATTTCGCCTGTTACGCCATTTGCCAAATCGCTTAGCAGATACATAGCCGAGTTGCCGACATCTTGCGTGCTTACATTGCGCTTGAGTGGGGCGTTGATTTCGTTATACTTTAGTATCATTCTAAAATCCCCGATACCGCTTGCAGCAAGGGTTTTTATCGGTCCTGCGCTGATTGCATTTACACGGATTCCGCGAGTGCCCAAATCCCTAGCAAGATAGCGCACACTAGATTCTAGCGCGGCTTTTGCCACGCCCATCACATTATAATGCGGGACATATTTTACGCCCCCTAAATAACTAAGCGTTAGGATAGATGAGTTGTCTTTGAGGGCGGGCAAACAAGCGCGAGTAAGGGAGAGTAGCGAATACACAGAAGTGCCTAGCGCAATATCAAACGCCTCTTTTGTGGTGTTGATAAACGCGCCTTCTAATGCCTCTTTTGGCGCATACGCTACGGCGTGGACTAGGAAATCTATCTCGCCAAATGTGGATTTTAGATTTTGGGATAGAGAATCTAGGTGGGTTTGGTTATTTACATCTAGCTCTAGCACGCATTTTGAGCCAAACTCTTGTGCGATAGGCTCTACGCGCTTTTGCAATGCCTCATTTAGATATGTGAAAGCCATTTGCGCGCCTTGCTCATAGCAGGATTTTGCTATGCCATAGGCTATGGATTTGTTGTTTGCTACGCCTACGATTAGTCCTTTTTTACCTTTTAGTAGCATTATGCACCCCTTTAGATTTTGGTAATAAATCTACAATTATAGCAAAGAAAAATGACAACTTCGTTATTGCATTTGTGTGGCGTATGGAATCTTTTTTGTTTATTTTATTAGCCTTTATGCCTGCTAGTCATTGCATACCAAAATCTACGATTAAAATAAAAACAAAGAAAACGCGTGAAAAAAACAAAAAATCATTTGCTGGATATTCCATTGTCAAATGCCATTGCCACAACGCTACCGCTTGCATACATCGATACGCATTGCAAAGCTAGCACGACAAAAAATCTGCTTGCTTTTTCTGGTGGTAGCGATTCAGTCGCGCTATTTTTTGGGCTAATGCAAAATGGCGTGGATTTTGACATAGCGATTGTGGATTATGGGCTAAGGGAGCAAAGCAAAGAAGAGGTAAGCTACGCGCTAAATCTAGCAAAAAAGCATAATAAACAATGTTTTGTAAAAAAATCCCCCAAAATCAAATCAAATTTTGAAGCAAATGCGAGGGACTTTCGCTACGAATTTTTTGAAGAATTGATAGCAAAATATGGCTATGAAAATCTACTTTTAGCACATCATTTTAATGACAAAGTGGAGTGGTTTTTTATGCAGCTTAGCAAAGGTGCTGGGCTTGGGAATATGCTTGGGTTTGAGGGCGTAGAAAAAAGAGAAAAAGGGCTTATAAAAAAGGGGGTAAAATATCGCATTATCCGTCCTATGATTTGGATACAAAAGGGTAGGATTTTAGATTTTTGCAAGGCAAATGGGATAAAATTTTTTAGTGATTGTAGCAATTTTGATAGCACATATAAGCGCAATTTTATGCGTTTAAATTTTGTGAATGATTTTGTCAAAGAGTTTGGCAAGGGGGTAATATTTAGCTTTGAGTTGCTTGAATGCGAAAAAAACGCGCTATATGCGGGGCGGGTAAAAGATTTTGGGAAATTTTGCATAATAGAAGCTAGAAATGTGCTAGAGGCACTGCACCATATCGATAAATATGCCAAACAAAATGGCTATGTCATCTCTAGCAAACAGCGAGATGAGATTGTGCGCTGTGGGTTTGCCTGCGAAGTGGGAGGGGCAAGCAGGGCAAAAAATCTCACAAATAAAAATAGCGACAAATCGGCGGGAAGAATCAAGCAAGCTACAATCACGCAGGCTAGAATCACACAAAAAGGATTTATGCTAGAAAATATCAGCAATCTTTTTGAAAATCTATCTAAAAACACAAATGAGGAAAATAAGAAAATCTATATTTTTATAAGGGGGCTAAATATAGCAAACAACACAGAATCTAACAATGCAAAAAACGCCAAAATGCAGAAAATGCCAAAAAACACAAAAACCACAAAACCTCAAAAAACCTCAAACGCTACGAGCTTGCCAAAGGATTTTAAAGAGTTTGCAAGAAAATCAAAAATCCCAAAAAGAATGCGAAAAACCCTATATGATTTTTCATTAGAAAAAGGGCTAAGCTATCAAAAAACCCTAGAATCTATCATTAAATATTTTTGTTTTTGAAAAATTTTGTTTTTTTTTTTTTTGACTTGGCGACAAAAATCTATTGTCGCAAAAAATCCAAATGTCTAAAATCCAAAGATTCTAGACCATACCCGCCCATCTAGTTTTAGCTCCATACTTACTTGGCATATCCCCTCTTTGCACGCGCTATCTCGCACTTGTGCGCCTCGTATCACGGCATTTACTCGCGCTTTTACACGCGAATTTTTAAGCACCATATTATGCACGGTATCATTTGCGCTGATTTTGATACCATACATTTGCTCGCCTAGCTGTCGATAACCATCGACTATCGCTGAACGCTTTGCCATAGCCACTGCTTGCGCTGGCGTGCAACAATCAGCAGGCGCAACCCCTATGCCAACTACCTCGATTTCTATGACTTCATTTTCCTTAGGAAAATCAGCTGGCAATCCGCTTCTAACACTTTTTACGCTAGAAGCTGGGGCACTACTTGTAGAGCTTGGGCTATCATCTTCTACTTCATCTTCTTCATCTTCGTCAAACTCTTCTTCATCATCATCGTCATCATCATCTGTCGCAGCAAATCCCTGCGAAGCAAACACTAGCCCTGCAACAAAAAAGGCTGTCCCAAGTTTCAAACCTAGTTCTTTAAGCATCTGTGCCATATAAGTATCCTTAATAGATTAGGATTTGGTCGATTCCAAAAAATCGGCATTGGGGGGGATTATAGCACTTTTGCTTTTTTATTGTCAAGGTTTTTTAGGCATTTTAGGGCAAATTTTACACTTCAAACGCCCTAAATCACACAAAAGCCACATAATCTAGCTAAAAAATAGCGTAAAATTCCACGCTTTTTTTGGACAAAATCTACTCAATTTTTATAAAACCCAAGCCAAAATCTATACAAAAATCTAAAAAATAAGAATCCAAACTATTCAAGCTCTAATTTTCTAACTATCAAAAATCTAGCTAGCAAGTAATACGCCAAACTTACGAGAATGTAAGACAAAATATTATAAAAAACAAACGAAAATCTAAGTGAGTTTTTAATAAAATCCATAAACAAATCCCCATTATGTGCCATAAGCGAAGGTGCATCAAAAATTTTATCAACAAAACGCAAAATCCCCTCTTTATCAAACGCTTCAGGCAAAATCCCAATACCACTTAACACCACATCAAACACTGCACTTACGATGCCCGTAGCCATAGAAATCCCTATAAAAATGACAATCCCAATCACAAGCCTAAAACTGCTTATGCGCAAAAAATTTAGCACCGCCAAAGTCAGCAAAACCTGCAACAAAAACTCCAATATGCTACAAAGACCATAAGAGAGATTTATCGCAATAAAGCCAATACTAACGCCAAACTCCACTCGACTAAGCCTAGAGATAAACTCACTCACCACGCCAAACAAATTAAAATCTGATAAAAACGCAAGCGCACAAAAACTAAGCACACCAACATACACAAAACTAGCACCCATCAAAACAAAGCACCCAAGCACCTTTGCTAGCAAAATCCTATCAATCCCCAAAGGCAGACAAAAAAGCAAGTATCCATAAGCCCCAAAAAGATTTTTGCCAAAAGCGTTGATGATATTTAGGATTTGCACCACGAAAAATCCTAATATGCTACCCATAAGCAAAAATGTGCATATTGAGGAAAATAAGCCCCAATATAATCCCATAGAACGCGAATCCAAGATAGAGCCAGAAACCATAAATTTTATTATCACCACGACCCCAACTAACCCTATGCCAAACAACACGCCCATAATAATGTAGGGCAAAAATCCCTGTTTTAGTTCGTATTTTAATAGATTTTTCAAATTCGCTCCTTAGATATTATCAAATCCCAAAAACTAGCTATAAAAACTAGCTGTTTTTAAAAAACTCTTTAAATGCCTGCTCTAAGTTGATAGGATTTTGCTCTCCTTGTCGGGTAAAATCCGCCACAGATTTATGCGCTAGCACACTGCCATACGACAAAAATATTGCCTCATCTAAAATCTGCTCAACATCATAGATTAAATGCGTGGCAATCAACACAGATGGCTTATATGGCTTTTTAGCGACATTTATGCTATTTGTATCATTGCTAGATTCTAGGTTAGTTTGGATAGGTTGCAAAGCGGATTGCTCACTAGATTTTGCGCTAGAATCTAGGCTAGATTTTGTGTCGCTTGTGTCGTTTATGTCATTATGTGGCTTGCAATATTGCATTATAAGCGAAAAAACCTCTTCTCTTGCCACAGGATCTACCCCTGCTATTGGCTCATCAAGTATATATAGTCTTGCCTTCCTAGCGAGCGTCAAAAGCAATGCCACTTTTTCTTTATTGCCTTTTGAGAGGGTTTTTAGCCTAGATTTTGTATCGATTTTTAGTCGTTCGCTTAGCTCCCCCGCTCGCTCAATATCAAAATCATCAAAAAAATCCCCAAAAAATCCAAATGCCTCTTTTAGATTCCAATGCAAAGGGATATGATTTTTATCAGGCAAGTAGGCAATATGTGATTTTGCCTTATCGCTTATTTTTTCTCCCAAAAATCTAACCTCCCCGCTATACTGCCTAAGTAGCCCTAGAAGCACTTTGATTAGGGTGGTTTTGCCACTGCCATTTGGACCTAAAAGTCCTATGATTTTGCCCTCTTGCAGATTTAGGCACACGCTTTGAAGCGCTAGCTTTTTGCCATAATATTTTGTCAAATTTTGTATTTCTAAAAGCATTTTTTCTCCAAATGTTTTAAACGATTTTGCGTATAAGCAATCCAAAATGTAGCAAGTAATGAGATTTTGTTTTGGCGTTTTTAGCGCGCATTATAACAACTTTGCATTAAACGCACAAACAAAAACATTCTAAAATATGGATATAATGCGCCAAAAATCTATCAAAGGCTTTTTATGCAAATATGTCTAATAAATGAGCTAGAATCTAACCAAAACAATACACACCCCCAGCATACGCCACCAAACAAAAAACAAAGCCAAAATCTAACCCCCATTTTTTTGCAAACAGCACAAAAAATCCGCCTTGATGAATATCTCGCCAAAACCTTGCAAACAAGCAAATCTCAAATCACAAATCTAATCAAAAAAGGGCTAGTGCGACTAAATGAAAATCCTATCAAAAAAGGTGGAATCTACCTAAAAGAAAATGACAAAATCCATATCAAAAATCCAAACAATCTCACAAAAAAAGACGCCTTAGCCCAAGATGTAAGCCAAAAAGATACTTTAAGCAAAAAAGATTCTGCGTATTTTGGGGTTTTTGGCGGGTTTGACGAGTTTGGGGAGTTTGTAGAGTTTGGAGGGGATTTAGAGATTGATAGAATCTATGAAAATGATAATTTTTTGATTTTAAATAAACCGCCGTTTTTGTGCGTGCATAGCGCACCTAGCCTAAAAGAGCCAACCCTAGTTGATTGGCTAAAAAAGCAAAATATTATGCTATCAAACATCGCAAGTATCGCGGGAGAAGAGAGGGCTGGCATAGTCCATAGGCTAGATAAACAAACAAGCGGGGCTATCATCATCGCCAAAAACAACCAAACACACGCCATTCTAAGTCAAAATCTAAAATCAAAAAATATCGGGCGATACTATCTAGCCATCATAAATGCCCCACTAAAAGAAAAAATCACCATTGAATCAAAAATCGCTCGCCACCCCAAAAACCGACTAAAAATGGCAAATATTGATAGCTTTCACAATGCCTCTAAAAATCTATTAGAATCCGCTCGCTATGCCAAAAGTGAATTTGCCCCTTTGCTATGTGATGAAAAAAGCGGGATAAGTCTAATCGCTGCCAAACTCCACACGGGGCGCACTCATCAAATACGAGTTCATTTAGAAAAAATAAATAGGCATATTTTAAATGACACGACTTATGGTTTTAGCACCCAAAAGATTTTGCAATTTGAAGCATTGCCAAGAGCGTGCAAAAATATGCTTTTAGGCAAAATCAAAGAGTGTGAAATAAAAGCAGGGGAGCTAAACAACAAAGAATCAAAATCAAACAATGATTTTGCCAATTTTATCCCGCGAGTGTTTTTGCACGCATATTTGTTGTATATGCCTTTGGAGCTATTGCAAATGTGCGACTACGCAAAATCTAGCACACTAAAATCTAGCATAAAAAATGCAGATTTTTTCGCAAAATCTAGCACACAAAAATCCCAAGTTTTTTGCGCTAGTGTTTTTGATGATATGCTACAATTTTGCGTAAAAATTTTTGGAGAAAGGCAGTTTGATGAAGCGATTAGGATACCTCGCATTTTACGCGCATTTGATGAATCTTATGATGGGCATTTTGATGAAAAATCTAGCCAAAATTTACACAGCAATTTTTTGTAAAATGACACACAAATATAAATATAAATTTGCGTTTGTAGCGTTGATTTTTGTGGGGATTTTTAGTGGCTGTGCGGACAAAACACAATCGTTTAATTTTCTAAGCAAAGAGGAAAAAATCGATGAGAGTTTGCCAACGATTTTGTCCCACAAAATCCGCTACATAGCCGATGTCAGCTCCATAGCGTTTGAATGGGAGTTGCTAGAAAATACCAATATCAAAGGCTTTGTGCTGTATCAAAACAACCAAAATGGTAGCACCAAAAAAATCGCCACTATAAAAAACCCAAATTCCACGCATTTTGTGCTAGATTCTCTACTTCCAGAGACAGAATATTCATTTCAAATCGCTACTTTAGGGCATAATAACGCTACTTCTAAAAAATCCGCCCCCCTAGTGATAAAAACCTCTTTTATCGACCCTATCGAAACCGTCATCGCCTCGCAAAATAACCCAAAACAAGTCAAACTCATTTGGAGTCCTCACCCAAATCCTAGCATTACGCGCTACATTATCCAACGACAAAATCAAAAAGGAAAATTTCTAAATATCGCCACGGTAAAAAACCGCCTGCTAGTGGAATATTTTGATGAAAATTTAGATGATGAGACAGAATATGTTTATCGCGTAGTAGCCCAAGATATTAACGGAATCAAATCCACCCCTAGCCACATTACAAAAGGCAAGACTAGGGCAAAACCACCGATGATACAAACCCTAAAAGCAAGCAATGACAAACTAAAAGAAATCACACTCACTTGGGAAGCTATCGCAGGGGCAAAAACTTATGAAATCTATGCTTCAGGCGATGATGGAATCACATACAAATCCATAGCCAAGACACGCAAAACAACATACGCCGAAAATGTAGAAAAATTCCAAAAAAGCCAGAGTTTCAAGCAGGGCGATAGCGGGCTAAAAAGATTTTATAAAGTCATAGCTATCGATAAAGACGGCGTAGCAAGCAACCCTCCACAATACCCAGCCATAGGCTACACTCTCCCTCCACTGCCCACTCCAGTAGTGCAAAAAGCCAGCATAGAAGATGAAAAAGCCATCATACAATGGGAAGTGATAAACCTAGAGAGAGTCAAAGCCTACTCTGTATATCGCCGTGAAAATGGCAAAAAATCAACGCAATTACGATTTGCCAACACGACAAATACGACTTTCACCGACAAAGAAATGCAAAGGGGCAAAAAATATACCTACCAAGTCGTATCCGTAGATGAGGAGGGCAATGAATCCTTGCCAAGCAAAGAAGTCTTGCTGATGATAGAATAGATTTTAGAGTAGATTTTGTAAAAAAAGCTTATGCCACATTTTCTAGCCACAAAACAAAAATCTAGCGCATTTGGTGCATTTAGCAAGAATCAAAGCGCGGGGGGAAATGCCCCGTTGCTATGCTTTAAGCGCGATTTAGAGAATCTTTTAGATTTTGATAATATTGATAAAGGCGATAATTTTGATAAAGGCGTATCAAAAAAATCAAACAATGATTTAGCACAAAATCTAGCAAAAAGTGATTCTAGCTTAAAACAAAATCTAGCCATATATCCCAAACTCCATAGCCTAAAATCTAACAAACTAGCCCTTATCCCCATAAAGACGGATAAGACGATATTTTTCCTGCAAGAAATAAAGCGCGAAAATGACTTGCTCATAAATGGACTAAAAATCACTCGCCCAACCCCTGTGGAGTGCCTAAAATCAGCCCTTCGCAGCATAAGCCAAGACTACAAAACCATATCTCACAACCTACACCCAAACAAAGTATATGCTAACTCGCAATTTTTACTAAGCCCAAAAGAGTTGCTAAATCGCGTATTTTATGCAAAATCTAACACACCAAAATCCGCGACAAAATCGCCAAAACCTAACCCAAAATCTAGCGCAAAATCAAATGCAAAATCCCACACAAAATATTGGGCAAAATATTGCGCAAAAGATTTTGCAAACGATTCTACCAAACCCCCCAAAATCTATTTAGAAATCGGCTTTGGAAGCGGTAGGCACATACTTCACCTTGCCAAAAATAACCCACAAGATATTTTTATCGGGCTTGAAGTGCATACGCCATCCATCGAACAAGTGCTAAAAAATATCGCCCTGCAAAATCTACGCAATCTTTTTATTTTGCATTTTGATGCAAGGGTGCTTTTAGAAGTGTTGCCACCAAATAGCCTAGATTGCATTTTTTTGCATTTTCCTGTGCCTTGGAATGACTCAAAAACGCGCCGAGTGTTTAGCGCGCATTTTTTAGAGCTAGCGTTGCGCGCTCTAAAAAAAGATTCAATTTTGGAGCTAAAAACCGATGATGAAATCTATTTTAAAGACGCCATCACTTTGTGCGAAAATCTACCCAAAAACGCGCTAGATTTTGTCGCCCAAAACGCGCAAAATGAGATGAATAATGAGCAAGAAAATATTATTAGCAAGTATGAAGCGCGTTGGCGTAGGCAAAAAAAAGAAATTTTCACGCTACAAATCAAATCTTTGCGCAAAAATCGTGCGATTGTTTTAAAATGCCGTTTTCATTTTGACAAAAACTTGGTAAAATCCGTCTTGACAAAACAGCCAAGACTAACAAGCCTAATCAATCATAAGCAGGTTTTTGAAAATGGATTTTTGCATATTAGCGATATTTTTGCTAGCAGGGAAATGCAAAAAATATCCAAAAAACCAAAATCCAAACAATTAGCCAAAAATAGACTTGCTTTTATTGTAAAAATGGGGGATTTTAGCCAGCCTACAAGTTGCGTAATCGTATTTGAAGAATGTGGCAAAAAGACAAAGGCTATCTATCTAAAAGAGCCTCCCCTCCCCACAAAAGCCACCATACAAGCACATAAACGATTTGTAAAATTATTGGAGAAAATATGAGCGTAATCAAAGCAGAGAATCTTACCTTAGGGTATCAGCGCGAAGAGCCTGTCATCGTAAATGCAAATTTTGAAATCCGCCACAAAGATTTTGTATTTGTATCAGGTCCTAGTGGTAGTGGCAAAAGCACTTTGCTTAGCTCACTTTATGGCGGGCTATTGCCTATGGGTGGGAATCTATCCGTCCTAGATATAAACCTATCCAAACATAATCAACGCTCCATAGATAGACTAAGGCAGCGCATAGGCATCGTTTTTCAAGACTATAAACTAATCGAGGAATGGAGCGTAGAAAAAAATATCGCCCTGCCTATGCACATAAATGGCTACAAAAAAGACGCGATTCACACCCAAACCGAAAAGCTACTAACCCACATAGGACTACTCCACAAAGCAAACAAACGCCCGCTAGAGCTAAGCGGTGGCGAACAACAACGCGTAGCTATGGCGCGCGCTATCGCTCATCGCCCGAGTTTGATTCTAGCTGATGAGCCGACAGGCAATCTTGATGATTTTTCAAGCGATATGATTTGGAGCTTGCTAAAAAGTGCCAATGAGCAATTAGAAATGACGATTATGGTGGTTACCCACCGCGTGCCTGTGCGGATAAATATCAACTATCGCCATTTGATTATTGATGGAGAAAGGAATGCAATCTATGAGCAACATTAAACAACATTTCTTTTTGATTTTGCCTTTGGTGGCTTTGCTATTTGCGTTTGAATGTTTTTTGCTAGTCTCTCGTGCCGTAGAGACCAAAGAGGACAAACTCTCTCAAAACTACTCCATAGTCATCGCAAGCAAACAAAAACTAAGCCTAGATTTTATACGACAAAATATCCCCGAAGCGATGTCAATAGAGCCAATCGACCCTAGCTTTATACTAGATAAAATCCGCACAAATATGAATAATGATGACTATGAAAATGTCAAAAAACAGCTCTCCCTCTACTACACTCTAAAGCTAGAATCTTTCCCCAACCTAAAACGCCTAGAAAAAATCCAAACCACCCTTGATAAAATGCCAAATATCATTAGGACAGAATCGTTTAGCAAGACGCACAACCAAACTTATCGTTTATTGTTTTTAGTCAAATTTAGCACGCAACTTTTTGCCCTTCTTATTGCGATTTTAAGCCTACTTTTGATGACAGACCAAGTTCGTATTTGGCATTTTGAGCATAGCAAGCGCATAGAGATTATGGGCTATATGGGTGCAGGATTTTGGCTAAAAAATCGCTTTTTCTTTAGAAATGCCATTTATGACGCGCTTATCTCTACTTGCATTATTATCATATTGTTTTTGTATGGTGCAAACACCTCTATGGCAGAAGATATTCGTCAAGCCCTAGAATTGCCAAAAGAAATGTTTGCTTTTGCGATAGATTTTGGGATTTTGCTTGTTACTTCGCTAGTAGTTTGCCTTGCCTCTGTGATTGTCGCTATAATGCTACAAAGGCGTGCATAATGGCTAAACCAAGATTTTGCTTTAGGCTAAGTGCGTGCGCGCTAAAAACGCTTATGCTAGTTATGCTAGCAAATGTGCTAAATCCACTTAATGCAAGTCCAAAAAGTATAAAAGACATCGAAAAAGACATACAGGACAACAAAGCAAAACTTCAACAAAAAGCCCAAGCAGAGCGCAAAATCTCTAGCCGTCTAAGCACGCTTGGAAACACCATAAATGAGCGCAAAAAACAAATCACAAAATTGCGCGAGCAAATCACATTTATCCAAAAAAATATCAACCAAAATCAAAGCCAAAGCCAAAATCAAGAAAAAAGGCTAGATGGCTTACGCAAAGCCCTACGAACGCTTGAAGAAGAAAAATCAAAAGTCCAATTTTATATCGCAAACCTCATCATAAAAGACTTAGCATTTCAACTTGTGCTAGACAAACAAAGCATCATCTCACCAGATGATGTCATACTTGAAGATGTGTTTGAGATTTTGACAAAACAGACAAAAGAAAAAATCGTAGTTTTAAGCGAAAAGCAAGGCAAAATCGCCGAGCAAATCGGCTCTATCACCAAAAATATCGATGAAATCACACATCTAATCGGCACACAGCAAAATCGCAAAGAACAACTACAAAAAATGATAAATGAACAAAATCTACTAAATGAAAAACTCCAAGCCGAGCTAAATGACTACAATGAGCGATTGTTGCAAATAAGCAAAGAGCGAGAAGGCATAGATAACATACTCCAAGAGCTAAATATCATCAAAGCAAAAACACAACAAGAAATACAAAAAGAGAAAGAAAAAGCCCTAGCCGCAGAAAAAGAACGACAAGAAAAAGAAAGAAAAGAGCAGGAAAAACAAGCCAAAGCCCAGCAAGGCACTACCCCGCCTCCACCACCTCCCGCTACAAAAGAAGCCCTCAAAGTCTTGCAAGTGGCAAGTAGCTACAAAGATATTCCCGTAATCAAATACACAGGAGCAAAGACAATATCCCCGCTTGAATACTACACGGTGGAGCAATCTTTTGGCTCTGTGTATGACCCTGTGTATAACAATAGATTTTTTCATCAAGATGTAAAACTTTTATCCAAAGTCCCAAATGCAGTGGTGCAAAATATCTTTGAGGGCAAGGTAATCTATGCTAAAGAGCATTCTTCAATGCTAAAAAAAGTCGTAATCATCGACCACGGAAATGATTTTGTTACGATATA
Organism: Helicobacter sp. T3_23-1056; assembly: GCF_053654535.1. Lineage (NCBI taxonomy): Bacteria > Pseudomonadati > Campylobacterota > Epsilonproteobacteria > Campylobacterales > Helicobacteraceae > Helicobacter > Helicobacter sp. T3_23-1056. Next base: position 85,255 of record NZ_JBSIUU010000005.1, read on the forward strand.
TTCACATCTTGACAAAATCGCCCCCACGGTCAAACCGGGATTTATCGTAAAAAAAGGCTATACCATAGGCAGAGTATCCCAAAGACTAGGCTTAGAAGTAACCCAAAAAGACAAACACATCGACCCGCTAGAAATTATTGCTAAAAGCAAATAAAAATTTTTTCTAAATAGTCGATACTTGTATTTGTCCTACCAAAATCACTAATAACAAGGAGGTTATTATGGCAGAGTTGAATACTTCACAAGTCTCTACCATTAGAGACACTCTTTATAATATGGCTAGTTCTGCTGGAGAGGCGCGGGGAGTGGATACCGTGCGTGCTTCAAATCTGCGTGCTGCAAGCGCACAGCAAGATGAAAAACGCAAGATTCAGCACGAAGAAGATGTGGCACACACTAAGCAGGATTTAGTCAATCTTAGCAAAGAGATGAATCAAAAAATGCGTGATATTGGCACAGATATAAATTTTAGTTATAGCGAGGATATTCGCGGGCTTGTCGTAACGGTCAAAGAGCCAAATAGTGGCAAAATAATCCGTGAAATCCCTAGCCAAGACGCCATAGAGCTAGCTCGAAAGATGAATGAGACTATGGGACTTCTTTTTGATAAAGAAAGCTAGGATTAAGCAAACGCGATATAATACTTTTTGCTAGCAGACAAATCAAGCGTTTTAAAACAATTCAAGCATTTGAAAATGTTTTGTAGCTGTTTTTTGGCTGTTTTTTAGCCGTTTGTAGCAATGTTTTATAACGATAAAATTTATGCAGAATCTAAATTAGGTTTTAACCAAAATCTATTTTAGATTCCACGCCAAATCACGCTAGATTGCATACACTTCTTATGCCCCTTTCCATACTTGCTTTTATACTTGTTTGATTATCTTTCAGTTATTGCAGTGATTAAGACGCATTTATGATTTTGCATTTGTTATTTTTGGTATTTATAGATTTCCCAAATCCTATGAAAATCTTTTAAAAATGCTAGATAAAATACAAAATCTAAGCTTTTCAAATATTTGCATTTTAAATCTTAGGCATTTTTACAAATTAGCGTTTCAAATACAAGCATTTAAGGATAGCAAATGCAAAAATCCAAAATCCACGACAAACAACCAACCAAAACCCAAAATCTAACCAAAAAAATCTTTTGGCTAAATTGCCTAGTCCTAGTCGCCATCACGATAAATCTACGCGCCCCAATCGTATCCATAGGACCCATAATCGAGGATATAAAATCCATCTATGGCATAAATTCCGCATTAGGGGGGCTTCTTACCTCTTTGCCTCTTATTGCGTTTGGGAGCATTAGCTTTGTGGTGGCATATTTTTCGCCCATTCGCGCACTTTTATTAGGCTTAGCACTTATCGTGCTAGGCGAGATTTTGCGCGGATTTGTCGGGGCGTATGGGCTATTTTTGGGTATGGGATTACTTGGCTGTGGAGTAGCGATTGCAAATGTGCTTTTGCCTAGCTTTGTCAAAGAAAAATTCCCCCAAAAAGTCCCAAAAATGATGAGCATTTATAGCCTTTTTCTAAATCTATCTTCAATTAGCGGAATCTTACTTGCCCTGCCCTTATTGCATTTGTTGGGTTTAAAATTATCGCTTCTTTTTTGGCTTCCTTTTAGCATACTAGCATTTGTGCTATACCTGCCTCATATTCGCAATGGTAGGATATTTCGCACGCCTGCTAAAAAGCTAGATTCTACCAATCTTTTCACGCACAAAAGCGCGATAATCATCACATTATTTATGGGTTCTCAAAGTTTTATTGCATATTCGATGTTTGCGTGGTTTGCGCTTATAGTAAGCGAAAAAGGATTTGGCAGTGCGTTTGGCGCAAATATGCTATTGCTATCTCAAATCGTTGCCGTGCCTGTGGGATTTTTTGCCCCTTTGATTTTAGGTAGGCTAAGGCTTTGCTATCGTCCGCTATATATGGCGATATTATGCGGGCTATATATCATAGGTTTTATTACCCTGCTTTGTTTTGATTCTAAATCTAGCGTAGTTTTTGCTAGCATTTGCATAGGTGTGCCTATGGGTGGGGTTTTTGCCGTTGCGCTGTTGTTTATTTCTACCAAAAGCAAAAATCCACAAATCGCCACAAAACTATCCTCTATGGCACAGGGCTTTGGCTACTTGCTTGCTAGTACTTCGCCTTTTATCTTAGGGGCGTTGCACGACTATTTTGGTGGATTTTATCAGGGGTTATACTTGCTAGTATTTATGGGATTTTTGGTTAGCGTGCTAGGCTTTTTGGCAAACAAAGCAAACACAATAACGACATAAATATCCCAAACAAAAAAACACGCTTTTTAAAAACAATCCCCCATTTAGTCGATAATAGCTTTATCAAACACAAAACAAATAAGATTTTCATACTATGCAAAATCTAAATAAAAAATGGCGTAGATTTTGCTTGCAAATGCGGGATTTTGGCATTTTTAGAATCTGCCTAATATAAAAACTGCAAAACACATAAGGAGTATCAAATGGCAATCGGTAAGATAAACTCTCTAGGTGCGGGAAGCGGGGTTTTAAGCTATGAAGTCATTGACAAACTAAGAGATGCTGATGAAAAAGCGATGGTAAAGCCTATCGAGCGCAAAATGGAGCTAAATGTCGAAAAGCAAAAAACCCTAACCGAAATCCAAACGCTAATCTCTGGCTTGCGCGGTCCTGTAAAAACTTTGGGGGATTATTCAAGCTATTTGGGGCGAAGCACAGAAATCAACAATGACGCCATAAAAGCAAGCGTGGCAAGTGGCGTGCCACCACAAGATATAAAAATCGATGTGCATTCTCTAGCGCAAGGCGATATAAACGAAGTTGGCGGGAAGTTTGAAAGCCGAGATAGCGTGTTTAGCGAAAATGACGCGAAGCTTACTTTTTATACAAAGGGGCGAAGCTACACGATTGATATTTATAGCGGTATGACTTTGGGCGATGTAGCCCAAGCCATAACCGATGCGACAAATGGCGAAGTCATAGGAACGGTTATGAAAACAGGCGGTCCTAAGCCATATCAGCTAATGATGAATTCTAAAGGAATGGGCGATGAGAGCAGAATCTACTTTGGCTCTATGCTCCGCACGGATAATATTTCTAGCAACACGCTTGACTTGCAAGATGGGGATTTGACCCTAACCCTAAAAGACAAAAAAGGCGAATCTAAATCCGTAAATGTAAAGCTAAAAACCGATGGTTTGGGGGATTCTACGCTTGCGCTAAAAGAAGCGATAAAAGAAGCCATAGCCCAAAATGATGAGCTAAAAGATTTGCTAGATAGTCAAATCCATATAGGGCTTGACAAAGATGGCAAAGGGCTTATCATAAACGATGTGCGTGGCAATGAAATCAAAATCGAGGGGGCAAAAGCGCGTGAGCTAGGATTTCGACAAACAAAGACAGATGAAGACCCTATCTATTCTTCAAGCAATGCCGTAAAAGCAGGGAAACTAAGCGGGGTTATTACCATAGGGACGGTTCCGCTTGATTTGGCAAAAATGACGAAAGAAAAAAATTCAAGCGAGCAAAATGCCAAAATCATCGCTGAAGCTATCGAAAATATCGCAGGAATGCACGCCAAAACCGATGGACAGGGGCATTTAGAGCTATACTCCGAAGTAGGCGAAATCCAAATCTCCACAAACACCCCCACAGATAAAAAAGCCCTAGAGGACACAGGGCTTCGCGCAGGTAAGCTCCAAAACTACACCAAGTTGCAAGAATCGCTATTTAAAGTCCGCAATGTCCAAAAGGCACAAGATGCGGAGATTTCGTATAATGGTGCGAGGGTATCACGCCCTAGCAATGAGATAAATGACATCATAAATGGTGTCTCTCTAACCCTAAAATCCACCACAGAAGAAGGCAAACCCGCCATAATCAGCATAGGCAGGGATAATGAAGCCATAATCGAGCAAGTAAAAGATTTTGTCAAAGCCTATAATGAGCTTATCCCAAAGCTAGATGAAAGCACGAGATTTGATGAGGATAGCAAAATCGCGGGTATTTTTAATGGCGTAAGTGATATTCGCTCTATCCGCACTGCGCTAAATAGAGAGATTTCGTATTCTGAACTAGTAAATAACCAACTACGAAGCCTAATGAACTACGGAATCTCCCTAAATGACAAAGGCGTAATGCTACTTGATGAATCCAAGCTAAAATCCCAAGTCGCAACACAACCTCAAGAAACAGAGGAATTTTTCTACGGCTATGAAAAGCAAAACTACAAAGGTGAGGATGTCCATATTGACGGGATTTTTGTCAAAATCGATAAATTTTTGGCTGGTTTGGTCGATGGTAGTGAATCAAGGCTTGAATCATTTAGTTCATCATTAGAGCGCGATGCAAAAAAATTGCAAAAAGACAAAAAAAATGCTAATGAGCTACTTGATAGCAAATACGAAGCGATGGCAAGTCGGTTTGCAGCATTTGATAGCCAAATCGCAAAAACAAAAAATGCGTTTGGCTCTGTGCAAATGATGATAGACCAATCTATCGCTAGAAAATAGCCAAGCCCCACCAAAGACAAAATCCAAAAATAAGGACGCCAAATGAGAAGCAACGCATACGCCCTATACCAACAAAACGAAATCTCTGTGGAATCCCCCGCCAAACTAATCGAAATGCTTTATGAGGGAATCTTGCGATTTTCTGGGCAAATCAAAGTCAATATAGAAAATGGCGACATCGAAAAGAAAATCTACTACATAAACCGCGTAACAGATATTTTCACAGAGCTTTTAAATGTGCTTGACTATGAGCGCGGTGGCGAAGTGGCAGTCTATCTCACAGGGCTTTACACACACCAAATCAAACTACTTACCCAAGCAAATGTCGAAAACAACACGCAAAAAGTGGATATTGTCGTAAATGTGGTAAAAGGCTTGCTAGAAGCGTGGAGGGAAATCCACCCAAATGAATTGGCTTAATGAGCTAAAAATCGCGCTTATCTCTAATGACTGCGATAAGGCAGGCGCGGTGATAGATAGATTCCCTGGCAATGAAGAGCTAGCAAAATGTAGCTTAGAAGAGCTAGAAGAGGCAAAAGAGATTTTAGCCCAAATCATCGAAATGCTCCAATCCCATCAAAATCAAGTCAAATCCCAAATCCTCCACATAAAAGCCGCCAAAAAATTCTTAGAATCTCACTAATCCCACAAAATCTATTCAAAAAATATTTTGCAAAAAAATATTTCACAAAAAAATCTTGCAAAAACTCTCATAAAAAATCACTTGCAAAATCCCCTACAAACAACACATCGTTTAACAAAAAAAAAAAAAACGCGTTATAATTGCCCGTTTTGTCGCACCTAATCAACGCGCAAAAACTACCAAAACCAAAAACTTGCCAAAATCTAACGAAAAAAGGACACATAATGAAACTCTTTGTTTCTTTCATCGCACTCACACTAGGTGCAAGCCTAGCCTTAGCCGAGCCGACAAATTCAAGCGACTCACAAAAACAAAACCAAGAGCTTGAAAAAGAATTAGAGATTTTGCGACTGCAAAAAGAAATAGAATCTCTAAAAAATGCCAACACTACGCAATACGCACATAATCCATCTAAAAAAGAGCAAAAAGCACAAAAACAAGCAGATAGATACGCCAAAAGACAAGCAAGACAAGAAGCAAAGAAAACCCGCCGAAATCTCTCAAAAAACAACTTTTTCTTAGGACTTGAAATAGGCGGATTTGAAGCCCAAGAGAGGTCAAATATAGCCACCACCAACAACAAAACAACCGCAGGCGGGCTTGATTATGGGCTTATGCTAGGTGGTAGCCATTTTTTTAGCAAATATGTAGGCTTAAGATATTATGGCGACATAAATTTTTCACTCAATAAATTTGCGCCCAATACAAACCAAACAATATGGGTTAGACACGGCACGGGACTTGATTTGCTAGTAAATTTTGTCGCTACTGAAAAAAACGCTAAATCCTATCGCTTTGGTGCATTTGCTGGGCTATATGCAGGTCTTTTAAATCTCTCTGCCACGACAAATAAAGATTTTGGGTTTGGCAATGTAAATCTAGCCGCAAATGCGGGCTTGCGAATAGATATAGGAAGGTTTGGGCTAGAGTTTGCCTCGCAAATCCCATTTATCAAATCCACGCATTCTGCTATTTCGTTTGATGATTTTATAAATATTGATGCACAACATCAAAGCGCAAATATCAAATCAAACTCCACAAGAGCGCAAAATTTTAACGCAAGGCTAATTATTCGATTTTAGCCCCTCCAAATCGCATAAATAATATAACTAGATTTTACAAAATCTAGTTATATGTCCCCCCTCCAAGCACCAAACTACATTTTACTTTTGCAAATAAATGCGTTGCGCAATGCGTGGTATAATTTGCCGATTTAAAAGCAAAATAAAAACCACACAAAATCCATATAAAACCCGCCACACCGACAAAAACACAAAGGACACCAAATGCCAAAATCTATCAAAGCAAACACAAAATCCACAAAACCAAAATCTAACAATACCAAATCTAGCACAGCCAAATCTAGCACGCAAGTAAAATCTAGCAAAATACAAAACACGCAAAGACGCTATGGCGAGAGAGAAATCCAAAACTTTGATGCGCAAAAAGATTTAGAGCTATGGAAAAACACCGCACCAAATGACTACATAATCAAAATCACATTACCAGAATTTACCTGCCTTTGCCCGCGCAGTGGCTACCCTGATTTTGCTACGATTTACCTAGAATATATCCCTGATAGATGGCTTGTCGAGCTAAAAGCAATCAAACTCTACATAAATTCCTTTATGTCGCGCCACATAAGCCACGAAGCAAGCATAAACGAAATCTACTCCACGCTAAAATCAAAACTAAAACCAAAATGGATAAAACTAATAGCCGAGTTTAACCCACGCGGGAATGTGCATACCACCATTGAATTGCGAAGCGATTTGGTCGTGCCTAAACATAATAAAAAATCATAAAATCTATTGGATTTGCTATGAAAATGCGCAAGATTTTAGGCTTGTTTTTGAAGCCTTTGTCTAAGATTTTGCGCAAGATTTTGGGTTTTTGGTTTTTGTTTTGCGTGATTTTTGGGAATGTAAGTTTTGGGGTTGATTACACGGATTATTCACTGCCTAGCACAATCACGCTACGCACTAACGAGCAAAGACAAGACGCTACAATATCCGTCAAAGGCAACGGCGAAGCATACTCTTTTAGCGCAAATACCGTGCAAATCATAGGCGCAAGTGGCGCGACTTACGAATTAAAAGCCGACAATAGCGTTACGACATTTTATTTGCGTGGCGGATTTACGCTTAACAATCAAGCAAGATTCGCGCTCACAGGCTATCACACACTTGCTTTTGAAAGCGGTGGCATAAGCGTGGGCGCAAATTCGCAATTATCATACATATCAAGCACACAAAATATAAGCGCAGGCGGCACAGAATACGGCGGAAATCCAAAGGTTAGATTTGGTAGAGGCACAAGCCTTTCACTAGGCACAAATGCAAGTGCAACATTTTCGGATACGAGTATTTTTATCCACGATGGAGGCGTGAATCTTTCGCAAGGTGCGAATCTAAAAATCGAAGCGACAAAATCCATAAGATTCCAAGAGAGTCTCGCTAACAACGGCGGGACAATCACGCTCACAGGTAACACTTACAATATCGGAGGTAAGCGTGGAAATATCCCAAATGATAGGACAACAATCGCAAATTTTCAAAGCACTAACGGCACAATTATAGTGAATGGAAATTTTTACAACGGCGGACAAGCGGACAATGCCGTAGATATTACGGGCAATGCTGGTGGATTCAATGCTTTTGACCCCGCATTTGGCGGTGGTGGGAATCTAAATATTTATGGTGGCAGTATGACAATCAATGGCAGTTTGATTTCCACAAAAGGCGGTGATGGCGTTTGGGGTGGCGATATAATCAATCCGCAAAATTCAAGCATAGGAATCTACGGCGGGACGCTTAGCACCACAGGTGGTGTGCAAAATCTTGTCGGTAGCACTATCACCATCGGCGCAGATAGTGGTGGCAAACTAGGGCAAATCATAGGCAATGTAAGCAATAATGGCACATTTATCATCGATGCTAGCGGGGCAAGCGATGGAAATCATACCTTTATCACAGGCACTCTCACAGGACAAGCCATTTTGCGCAATGGCAATACAGAATTTGCCACTTCAAATTTGAGCGCGGATAAAAAATCACTGCAAGTTACCCTAGACACCAAAAAAATCGCTAGCTTTACTCACACACTAAACCCAAACCAATCCGCCACGCTAAACGCGCTAGGAAGCAGAATCTACACCACAAATGGCGCAAGTAGCACTAGCCTAACCCAACTAGCCCAAAATCTAAACTACGGAGTTTTTAGCGCGTTTGTATCTAGCCCATTTGCTTTTATCTCTTACCTAAAATCTAGCCTAGATTCTACCTCGCAAACCATCACAAATAACCCAAAATCTACCAATAAATCAAACGCATTATCCATAAATCTCATAGGTAGCGGGCTTTCACTTGGCACTAGCACAGATGGGGTAAAATCTGCTTTTGGTGGCAGTGGCGGGGTAAAAATCAGCTTTGCAAAAGATTTGATTTTGGCTAGCCTATCTCGCACGCGCACTTTGCCCGCCACACTCGCGCTAAATGCGGGCTATACCTACACCACGCTAAAAACTTCTAGCCAAAGCAGTATGCTAAACCAAGATATTTCTTTGAATGCGCAAACAGCGGGGATAGAAGCGATATTGTTGCTAGGATTTGCAGACAAACGATTTGGATTTAGCACCAATTTGGGTGGATTTATGTCATTTTTGGAGGCACATCGCACGCTAGATTCTAGCCTAATCTCCGCAAAATCCCCGCTAAAATCTAGCTTTGCGCTATATCAAGTCGCGCTAGATTCTATTTTTAGCTATGATTTTGCCTCTTTTGTGAGCGCAAATAGCGGACTAAATGTGCTTGCTCCATATATCGGGCTTCATCAAAGCATAAATATTTTGCCTAGTTTTGCAGAATCTAGCGATGAAGTCGCACCTAGCCAAATGAAACTAAAATCTAATGACTACACCGCTTATCATTTAGGGCTTATCGCGGGGGTAAAATATAGCTTTTTGTTTAGCAGATTTGCTAGTAGCCAAAGCCTAAGACTAAATGCAAAAATGCAGTATGAATATGTGGCGTATCATTCTCAAAAATCGCTAGATTTTGCCTATATCGCTAGCCAAAGCACGCAAAATAATCAAAGCACGCAAATCCCACAAAGCGCGCAAAATCTATCATTTGGAATGCCACTTGCGCATAAGCTAAATGCAAATCTAGGGGTAGAAAAAGATTTTGCAAATGGGCTAAATTTGGGGCTTAACATTACATTTGACACTTTGTTTGCTAGCCAATACACAAACTCTAGCCCTGAAACCTTGAATCAACAATATTATTTCTACGGGGCAAATGCCACGCTTGGATATAGATTTTAGATTTTGCAAATGTAAAAAATCGCAATGACAATAAATGATAAATTTTGTTATAATCAAAAAATCTAACAAATCCAAAATCATAAAATCCAAAAATCACATAAAAAATCAAAAAAATCTACACAAAAAAAGGAAAACAAAATGAGCCAAAATCCAAAAAAACCCACGCTAGCGATAAGCGTAGGCGATATAAATGGCGTGGGAGCAGAGATTATCCTAAAGTCCCACAAAGCGATTTCTAGCGTTTGTGAGCCGATATATTGCGCTCACAAAGCATTATTTTTGAAAGCATTAAAATACCTAAAAAACACGCAAGATTTTGAAACGCTAATATCCAAAAATATGCGCTTCTCCCACCCTCACAACGCTAGAATCCCTCAAATCTCCCCCTCCACCCTCCAAAAAGCAAGCGGAAAATACAGCTTTGCTAGCTTTATGCACGGACTAGATTTAGTCGATACCTCCAAAGCAGACGCCATCGTAACGCTCCCTATCCAAAAAGCCGCGTGGAAAAAAGCGGGCTTGCACTACGCTGGGCATACGCAAGTGTTGCGAAATCGCTACAAAAAAGACGCCATAATGATGTTAGGCTGTGAGGAAATGCTAGTGGCGTTATTTACCGAGCATATCCCGCTAAAAAGCGTAAGTTCGGCGATTAGCATCGATAAATATGTAAGTTTTTTAATCGCTTTGTATCGCAGTTTCAACTTTGAAGAAGCCCTTGTGCTTGGGTTTAACCCACATTGTGGCGATAGCGGGGCAATCGGTGGCAAGGAAGACAAAAAAATCCAATCCGCTATCAAAAAAGCAAATAAATTTTTTAAAAAAGAGATTTTCTATGGCATCGTCCCACCAGATAGCGCATTTACACCCGCAAATCGCGCTAGATTTTCGCTATTTATCGCCCCATACCACGATATAGGGCTAGCCACGCTAAAGGCATTGTATTTTGAAAAAAGCATAAATGTGAGCCTAAATCTGCCCATTATCCGCACTTCCGTAGATCACGGCGTAGCTTATGACATCGCTTACAAAGGCGTAGCAAGCACACAAAGCTATCAAAACGCCGTGGCATTTGCCATAAAAATGATAAATGAAAAACAGCATATCAAAGACAAAATCTCAAAAGTAAGCCTAAGGACGCAAATACCAAATAATGCTTAATATCATACGCCAAATCTCGCTTCAAATCACACTTAGGGGCGGGGCTTTGCATTGTTGTGATTTTTGTGTTTTTTGTGCTTGTTTGGTTTTTGAGACTTTTATGTTTGTTTGTTTTTACGCCTTACGCTTTTGCGTTTTTTATTTTTTTTTGTTTTATTTTTTGTTTTTGCGTGATTTTGTTTTGTTGTCTTGCCTAAGAAATCTTTGTGCAGCATTGCATAAAATCTAAAAATCCCACGCAAGAAAAATAAAATTATTTACAATGGATTGTTACGGATTTTGCAACTTTTGACAAAATCTAATCAATGGATTAGCACACAAAAACTATCCAAACACGATTTTTTTACTAACGCTATTTTGCTTACTAACACTATTTTTTGCTCACAATTACGACTTTGTATTTTTATTGCCACAATTTTGCAACTTTTGACAAAGTCGTAAAATCTAGCAAAGACAAAAGAAACCCACCTCCATCCAACGGGTTGCTAGGCGTTAGCCCAAGCAAAACCCCCTCCGTGCTAAGGTAGGGTTTAAAAGGCGTTGCCACTCTTGCAAGGGAGGGGATTTTTAATCCCCCAAGCAAATCGTCATTGCGAGCGGATTTGAAAAAATCCGCGTGGCAATTTATTTTACTTAGTTTTTACAAAAAGTGTTTTTTGGCATTTTGTAGCGATAGATTGCCACGCAAGTCTTACAACTTGCTCGCAATGACGATTTTACCCACCCCCTAGCCCCCTCCGCAAGGGAGGGGAACAACAATGGAAAAATAGAAAAAAAAATCTACCTCGTGCTAAGGGAATAGGAAATAAAAAAAGATAACGCAACAAGAGAGGGAGGATACAATATAAAACTCACAGCTTCTAGCAATAACACAAATCCACAAAATACATAAAAACTAGCCCAAATAGATTCTATCCGCACGGATTTTGTCCAAACAGATTCTATAAACTCCATAGCAGATTTTGCCAAAACAGATTCTATAAACGCCACAGCGGATTTTACGCAAACAGATTTAGACAAAAGCACAACAGATTTTGCAAAAATCACGGCAAAATCTACGCAAATGAATTGCCTTCAAGTAGATTTCACAAAACACAGCTGCATTAGCACAAGGTTTGATTAAGCCTTAGTTTTATTCATTAGAAATTAAAATCTATAAGCATAGCTAAAAGTCAAGCCCAAAAAAGACGGATTTGCATCTAATATCGTTTGGGGGGTTTGATATAAATTATATCTATTGTTTCTGGCATTAGTGTTATTAGCAGTTTTATTAGCTTTAAAATTTAACCAAAACAAATGACTTGTATAATACCAATGAAAACCTAGTCGAAGCATTGTCAAATATGCTATTGTGTTATGCTCTATTACAGCACTATTGCTAGTCGGTAAAGTTTGCTCTAAATCGCCACCATTTAACTTGCCCAAAAAACTTACTGCCCCTATGCCAAGTCCAAAATCCATACCCCAAGCAAATTTTTCTTTTGACTTACCAAAATTTAATAAATACGCCATTTCTAGCCCATATTGCACACTATGCAAATCAGCACTAGAGGCGTATCTATCATACAATATTTGATAGTCATAGCTATATCCTAAATTTGCCCTTATTTCTAAACCGTGCCGATGAGTAAAAAAATGTTGATAACCAAAAATTGCATTAAATGGAAAAGTCCGATTTTTATCACCAAAAAAAGATAGAGAATTTACCCCCACTTCAATTCCCACAAAACAACCTGTGAAAGTTTGTTTGCCACCGCAGAATTTTTTAGGGTTTTTTGAGTTTGTATTTATGGGTGAATCACTAGAGAAGTTGGAGTTAAATTGATAAGTGTATTGCGGATTTTGGGATACATCATCGCTAAATTCTTTAGAATCTAGATGTTGATTTATTGCCCCCCCCCATCAATATTTGTGTTATTCTGGGCGTTTGCTATGTTTGCAAATCCGCAAACTAACGCTAGTATGCTTAGGATTTTAAATCGTGCTTGTGTAGCTTTTTGCATTTTGACACTCCATTAAAGATAAAAAATCACATTATATTTTTGCTAAGTTAATGTAAGTTATTTTTGGTAAAAACTAACATTATAAAAAAATCATTAAGCAATAATCCGCTTAAATTTGATTTAGACATAGATTTTAGGCAAAATCATTTTGGCTTAAAAATACTTGCTTTAAACTTGCTTATCAAAAAATTTGCTTGCCTAAAATGCTACTAAACCTACTTCAAAAGTCCCTAAAAGTAGCTAAAAGTAGCTAAAAAAATCATCGCGCTTTGTTCTTGCTTGTTTTTATTTTTGCTTGCTTTATTCTTGCTTATCTTGGAGCTTTTCTAGCAGGTTTGAAATCCCCCCGATTCTATCGATTAGTAGCGTGTAGTTATCTTTTGCGTTGTTTTCTTCGCCTGCATATAGGCTAGTGATTACGACTCCTCCTAGCAGGCTTTTTGTAAAGACACGCTTTTTCTTTGTGCGCACACTCCACGAGCTGTGAGCCACCATAGCTTTGCCTTTATACTCGCCGATATATAGCATTATATGCCCTTTTAGCCACAATATACTTGCAAATGGCACGCCATTTTCTAAGATATATTTTTCTTTTTGCGTCCTATCTAGTTTGTCTAGCTCTACCATATTTCTTGCCCATCTACCTTGTGAATACGAGTTTCTAGGCATATATAGCCCAAAATTTGCAAACACATCACGGATAAACGCCGAACAATCCCTATTGCTTAGATACCCGCCCCAGCCGTATTTATGCCCCATCATTGTGTTTATGATTTGGGCACTTAGCATAGGGGAAAAGCTCTGTGGAAATTTCATAAAATCTTTTTGCTTTACGCGAGCTTCTATAAGTGTGGCTTTGCCTAAAATCTCTCTTTTTGCTATGTAGATTACATAATCGCTTCGCACCTCTTTTGCCACGCCCAAAATCTGCCCGATTCGCGCATAAGTCAAAAAATCACCCTTTCTGTCATAGATAGGGATTTTATCTCTCACAGGCAAGATATAAGTAGAGATTTTGCTTAAAATCTCGCGTTCATTTGCATTGATGATAGCCAAATCGCGCACTTTTACCCACCCATATACAAAGCCACTTTGGATATGCGCCCACTCTTTTGAAGTGTCATAATGCGTAATCATCACAGGCGTATTTGCAAAAATCAGTGAGTTTTGCCACTGGTCAAATGGATAATCATCAGCCCTTTTAAATCGTGGCTTATCGCTTGGCACAGCACGCACATCAGTGGTTTCTGTGATGATAGCTTTTGTAAGCGTGCTAGGGTAGGCTTTGATATTCATTCGCTCATAGATTTCTTTTGTCATTTCTAGGGAGTTTGGAAATAGATTTTCCCCAAATCCTGTGTTTTTTAGCAACGAATCCTGCGCCCAAAATACCGCTTTTTTATCAGGGTTTGCCTTTGTGAGTTCCCACGCCGAAAAATGCTCTTTTATGTAGTTTTTTGCTAGGGATTCTAGTTTTTGTTTGGTTTGTTTATCAGGCGTTTTGTTAGCGTATTTATCAGCTTTGCTAAGGTAGGTTAGCGCATCTTGGGAGTAGATACTTGGGTCTTTTGCAGGTAAGTTTATCTCTTTTATACTACAACCTATCAAAGCAAGACAACAAGCGAGTAAAAAACCATTAGCAATAATATTTTTTATAAAATTTTTAAATGCGTATTTGCATAGTGCGTATTTAGCACTATTTTTCGCATTTTTATAATCGCTAACATTACTCATAAATCAGCCAAAAAAATCTGCGTATTTTGCTTCATCAAAGCCGATGATACAAGAATCTATTTGTAGATTTTGCCCTTTGTCTTGCGTGGCTTTATAGACTTCGATTATGGGGCGTTTGATAAGCGTTGGGTGCTGGCACATAAGGTTGATTTTGGCATTTGTATCTAGGGTCTGCGTGGATAATCCTAGTTTTTTGTAAGTCATTCCTTTGGTATTGATAGTAGCCTCTCCAAATGCGTTAAGCCAACGCGTAATATCCTCTTTGCTAGGTGGATTTATCTTAAAATCAACAAATTCAAAATCTAAACCCCTAGATTCTAAAAATCTAATCCCTTTTTGCACGCTTCCGCAGTTTTTTATCCCATAGATTTTGATTTTTTGCTTCATCATTTTTCTAGTTCCTTTAGCATATTTGTGATTCCCACTTCTAGCATTTCATACACCTTGATAAACCCCTCACTCCCACCATAATATGGGTCAGGCACTTCCTCCCCGTTTAATCCAAAATCCCCCAAAAGAGCGACTTTCCCCCTATCAAACCCAAACTGCAACAAAGAAGCATAATTTTGCCTATCCATCGCCACAAACAAATCTATATCGCTATGGCTATATGGGCTTACTTGCTTGCTTTTGTAGTGGGAAATATCTATGCCGTGCTGTTTAGCGATGTCAATCGAGCGAGAATCTATGCTATCGCCATTATGAAAGCCAGAAGTCCCAGCCGAGCTAAATTCTAGCGTGGGGGTTTGGGGAGAATCTGTGTTTGATTTTGTGCTAGATTTTGGGTTAGATTTTATTTGCTTGGCATACAAATGTCTTGCTATGCCCTCTGCGAGAGGCGAGCGACAGATATTGCCCATACATATAAAGCAGATTTTTTTTGCAGATTTTTTTTGCGCAGATGGATTTTGCAAAGTGGATTTTGTTTGTGTTTTTATAGGATTTTGCATAATAAATTTTCTCTTATGGTTTGGATTTTGTCGCAAGTGATTTTGGCAATAGCTCTTTTAAATTGCTTGGAGCAAATTTGCCATTGATAATCCCGCTCATAAAATCCCCGCACCACGCCATTAGCGCGATGATAAGAAACAAAATCCTAGCACTGCTATAATCCGCTTGTGCAATGATTTTGGAGCTAGCACTAAAAAAGATTATCCCCACTACAAGCCATAAAATATTTGCGTATTCATAAAAAGAAAACAGCTCTTTATTGCGCCAAAGCGATATGATAAGCAGTAATAACGCCACATAAAACAACGCTATATCAAAATAAAAAAAGATATTTTTTTTGGCATAGTAGGGCTGCAAAGCAAGCGCAAATAGCACAAAAAGCGTAGCACAAATGGAGGGCTTATATTTTTCAAGCATTTTTCCCCACTTGCTAAAAGGATTTAGACGCAGTTTAAAAGCAAGCAATAATAATGGCAAAAATATCAAAAATCCATAGCTAAGACAATATAGCCCAATATCAAAAATCTGCCACAATATTAGCCCGCTTATGGTGTCATTTACCGCGTAGTTTATGCCATAGGCTTGATTTTCAAGCTGTCCTTTTAAGATACGCAAAACTAACACGATGCTTACAAAAATCGCTAGCACAATGCTAAGCAAAGATTCTATGGATTTGTGTTGCTTTTTTTTGCGCATATATAGGCAAAATCCAGCACACATAGCCACCCACAAAAAAAGCAAAATATTGCTGATAAAATCAAACGCACGATGAGGCGAAGAAAAAATCAAAAAAAGTTGGTTGAAATTTTGGGAGATTTGAGAAACAAGTAGTGATAAAAACACAAACACTGCAAAGAAAAAGAAAAGTGAGGAAAAAATACGCACACTAGAAAAGCTCATCACTACTCCTTAAAAAATTTATCCAAATGTGATTTAAAATGTTATTTGAAATTTTTTGCCACAAAGCTATCTACGCCATCAGCAATGCCGATAGATAGCACCCTTTGGTAAGAATCATCATTAAGCCTTTGGGATTCTAGGGGGTGAGAATTATACCCTATTTCTACCAACACAGAGGGCATTAACGCGCCCACTAGCACCCAAAAAGGACCCTCCCTCACGCCATTATCTATAATCGTGCTTGGCGGATAGTTTGCTTGTAGATTTTGCTTGATACCTGCTTGTATGTCGATAGCTAGGCGATTTGAAGCGATGATACGATGAGTTTCTAGCGTGTTTAGAAATTGCAATTTTTGATATTTTGCCATCGTCTCTGTATCGGCTTTGTTTTCTTGGTCTGCGACATTTCTAGCATCTTCACTTCTAGCAGCGGACAAAAAATAAGTCTCTATGCCACGCGGCGAGGTTTTGCCTTTGGGGACAGAATTTGCGTGGATAGAGATAAATAAATCCGCTTTTTTGTCATTGGCAAATTTGGTGCGTTCAGGCAATTTGATAAAAATATCCCTATCGCGCGTAAGGTAGCTTTCATATCCGCGCTTTTTTAGCTCATTATGCACTTTTAGGGCGACTTTTAAAACGATATGTTTTTCACATACTTTTGTAACGCCCAATGTCCCACAATCCACGCCTCCGTGCCCTGGGTCGATTACGACTTTTATCCCCTGTCTAGAGCTAGGCGTAGCAAGCATAGTAGATACAATCGTGCGCGGTGTAGGTGGCGCACTTTTGGTGGATTTTGCATTTTTGGCAGGGGGTTTATTTTTGGTAGAATCTTTTTTTAACTTCGTAGAATCTTTTTTTTGGGTTTCTTGTTTTTTGGATTCCTTTTTGGGAGTTTCTTTTTTTGGTGGTTTTTGAGTTTTTTTTGATTCTTGTTTGGTGGATTCTTTTTTTTGATTTTGGGTAGATTTTGCGTCTTTGTCCGCAGCGGCGTTTGGTTTTGTTTGCGCATCTTGGGTAGGTTTTTGCTGTGTGGGTTGGGTTTGTGTGGTTTGATTGGCTGGGGGTTTATTTTGCGTAGATTGCGTGGCTTGCGCGTTTTGTGTGCTTTGCGTAGAATCTACAAATGACAAATACAGATTTTTTTGCATTTGTTTTAACTGATAGCTTGCATTATTGCCATTTGTTATGACTATGCGGACGATTTCTGGGGTGTTTTGAGCGATTGTTACTTGGGCATTGCGCGGGAAAAAATACACTTTTCTGCCAATATCAAGCACGGCTTTTATATCCACATAATATGAGTTTTGATTTAGCTTTATAGGTGTGAGGGTTAGAGAATCTATGTCGCTAGAAAAGACGATTTTTAGGCTACTTGCGCCAAATGGAATCGCATTTATAATGCGTGGATTTTGCGCCACCAAAGTAACCGTGCAAGCAAATAATGCAGCTAGGGCTAGCAAAATCTGCCTCATAGCCTAGCCTTTTGTGAGTTCTTCTATTAGTTCTTTGACTGAGATGATTTTGTCGATTTTGTAGCCATTTGCACCTGTGAAATACAATCCCTCATCAATATCCCCCAAATGCGCCTTGCCAAGAGAATCCGCGATACAATATCCCACTTTTTTTGCCTCTGTGCCTCTTTGACAAGGGGCTACGCAGTTGCTTACGCATTTGATTTTGGGGGCATTGCCCTCTTTTAGTCGCTCTAAGACGCCGATTTTTATCGCTCTTGCAGGGTAGCCCACAGGGGATTTTACAAGCTCTATGTCATCTTTTTTTACCTTTGGCATTATGCGCTGATACGCCTTTGCATCGCATTCAAAAGTGCCTAAAAATCGTGTAGCCATTTGCACGCCACTTGCCCCAAGTGCCAAAAATTTATCAATATCGCTTCTATCCCAAATCCCACCTGCAGCAATGATAGGGATATTTCCCCATTTTTTTGCTTCCTCCACTATGGGAGGCAAAATCGCTTCAAGCTGACATTCTGGCTTAAAGCAATCTTCGTATTTAAATCCTTGATGTCCGCCACTTAGCGGTCCCTCTACGATAAAGGCATCTGGGATTTTTTTGTATCGCTCTTCCCACCTTTTGCAGATGATTTTTATTGCTTTGATGGACGACACGATAGGCACAAGCGCGACATCAGGGAAATTTTTGGTAAATTCTGGCATATTAGTAGGAAGCCCAGCCCCCGTAACGATGATATTTGCCCCCGCTTCGCACGCATCGCGCACCACCCTGCCATAGTCGTTGATTGCGTGCAATATATTTGCCCCCAAAGGCTTATCGCCACAGATTTTGCGAGCGTTTTTAAAGATTTCGTTTAAAGCGATTTTTGAGTAGAAATTTAGCGTTTCAAATGGTTTATTTAGCACAAGTTTTTCTACAAACTGCATTTTGTGATAATACCCCGTGCCAACCGCAGAAATAATCCCTAGCGCACCCTCTTTTGAGACATTTCCTGCTAGATTATCCCAGCTAATGCCAACACCCATTCCACCCTGAAATATGGGTAGTGCTATGCAGTGTTTGCCGATTTGTAATGGCTTTAGCTTGGTTTTCACTTAAATCCTTTGTTGTTTGTGGTTATTTGATGATGGCGTTTAAAAATCTGCGTTTGCCTACTTGGATAATATGAGAGCCTTTGCTTAGTTTTAGATTCTCATCGGTGATTTTTTCTTTGTTGATTTTTAATGCTCCTGCTTTTATCTCGCGTCTTGCTTGTGAGCTAGATGGGCAAAGTCCGCTTTTTGTGAGGATCTCACATATCCAAATCCCGCTTAAATCCGCATTTTCACAATCTTTTATCAAAAATGTGGATTTTGCAATATCGTGCGGAATCTCTTTATTTGCAAAGACTAAATCAAACTCTTCTTTTGCCCTTTTTGCTAGCTCTAGGCTATGAAACCTTGTCGTAATCTCTAATGCTAGCATTTCTTTTGCTACTTTTGGGTGGAGTTTGCCATTTTCTACGCTATGCCTTATGTCCTCTATTTCGCGGATATGCTTTGCGCTAAGTAGCTCATAATACCTCCAAGATAGTTCATCAGAAATGCTCATAATTTTAGCATACATTGTGTTAGGATTTTGCGTAACTCCAATATAATTCCCTAGAGATTTACTCATTTTTTGCACACCATCTAGCCCTTCAAGCAGTGGCATTGTTAAAATGGATTGTTCTTTTGGCAGTCCATAAGCCCTCTGCAAAGCCCGCCCCACAAGCAAATTAAACTTCTGGTCATTCCCCCCTAGCTCAATATCTGCTTTCAGTGCCACAGAATCATACCCTTGAAGCAATGGATAAATAAACTCAATAATGCTAATGGGTAGATTATTTTGGTATCGTTTGGTGAAATCATCGCGCTCTAGCATTCTAGCGACTGAAAAATTTGCCGTAAGATTGACTAGCCCGCCTATGCCAAGCTCATTTATCCATTTAGAATTAAAACAAACCTCCGTGTATTTTGGGTCTAAAATCTTAAATACTTGATTTTCATAAGTCTTAGCATTTTGCAAAACTTCCTCTTTGGTAAGCTGTTTTCGTGTCTGCGTCTTGCCACTTGGGTCGCCGATAGTCGCGGTAAAATCCCCGATTAAAAACTTCACGCTTCCGCCGTATTTTTGAAAAGTAGCAAGTTTATTTAAAAGCACCGTGTGCCCCAAATGCAAATCTGGCGCGGTAGGGTCAAACCCTGCTTTTACGATAAACCTCTCTTCCTTAGAATCTTTAGAATCAGAATCTCTAGAATCTCTGCATTTTGCTTTTTTGCTTTGGAAATATTTTTCTACAAGAGAGGCGATATATTCCTCCCCGATAAACTCGCTAACCCCGCGCTTTATATCCTCCATAGCCTCTAAAGTCTCTTTAGATAATGACGCAGATATTTTCGCAGATAATGGCGTCTTGCTAGCAGAATCTATTTTAGAATCTTTTGGCATTTTTGTCCTTATTTGTTGCATATCTAGCCTTTATAGGCGTCTTTAAAATTGCTAAATTCAATAATACTAAATTTTGTGCTAAGTGTATCCTTAATTTTTTTGTAATTTTTATCTTCTGTGTCAAAAATCACTTCGCAATATGAAGCCGTTTGTGAATTATACCCACTATAATTGATACTTAGCACATTGCACCCCTGTTTTGCAAGGGTATTGATAAATGAAGCTAGCATTCCTTGTTTGTCCTCTAGTGAAACGATGACTTTATGGACTTGCTTGTCGATTTGTGCCCATTTGGTTAGCACCATTGCTTGCCCTTCTTTGATGATGTCTTTTAGTTTGTCGCATAGTTTGTGGTGGATTATGACTTTTTGGTTTGTTAGCACGCCCATTATAGAGTCGCCATATTTTGGGCGACAGCAGTAGTCAAACCCTACGCCATTTATGGTGTGGTTGCTACAAAAGATAAAATTCTCTAGCTTTATTTGCTTTGGGGCTAGCATATTAAAGCGGATTTTGACAAATAGATTTGAGCCTAGCGAAAAACTATCTTTGATTTTCTCACACGCTTCGATTAGATGTTTTTCATCGCTTACGCATTTTACCAAATCCCTATCAAGCCCTTTTATGCTCAAATACCGCCCAAAAATATCAGGGTCTTTGCTAAAAATCGTAGCCAAAATATTGATAGCGGCTTTTTTTTCGACTTCTTTTATGCGATTTTGGGCTTGGATTTTTAGCTGGTTTTTGGCACGAGAGGTTTTGACAGCATCTATCCAAGTGTATTTTGGATTTTCTTTTTCATCGCTTAGGATTCTCACTATGTCGCCACTTTTTAGTCGCTGAAGCAGGGAGGATTCTTGATTGTTGATATAGGCTACTTTTGCGTGGTCGCCTAGCTTTGTATGGATAAGGTAGGCATAATCTAGTGCCACCGCCCCCAAAGGCAAGCTAAAAGTATCGCCATCGGGCGAAAATACGACTATATCCTCGCGGTATAAATCATTTTTTGCTAGCTCATAAAATTCCTCAATGTCGTTATTTTGATATTGCAAGTTTTGTAGCCACTCCAAACTTGGCGCGATAGAGCCATCGCTTTTGTATTTCCAATGCGCCGCCACGCCAAATTCTGCATTTTTGTGCATATCAAAAGTGCGGATTTGCACTTCAAATACCCGTGATTTATCAAATACCGTGGTGTGAATCGTCTGATAGGCGTTTTCTTTTGGTAGGGCTATGTAGTCTTTGAAGCGCGATATGATGGGCTTAAACTCATTATGAATAATCCCTAGCACCTTGTAGCAATCTAGCACACTCCCCACAATCACGCGCAACGCAAGCAAGTCCAAAATCTCATCGATTCCTATGCCTTTTCTCTGCATTTTTAGATACATCGAATAAGGGCGTTTTATGCGATATTCTAGCGTGAAATTTGATTCTGTAAAGCCATTTTGCAATAGCAATGCTTGAATGGTTTGCGAAAAATCATTTAACTGCAAAGTCAAAGGCTGATTATTGTCTTTCAAAAAATCTTGGATTTTGCCGTATTCTTGCGGAAAAATATAAAAAAAGCTTTTGTCCTCTAGCTCATTTTTTATGCTTGAGATTCCTAGTCGATGGGCGATTGGGGCATATACCACTAGCGTTTCTTTTGCGATGCGCAGTCGTTTTTCCTCGCTTAGTGCTTCTAGGGTAAGCATATTATGCAATCTATCGCTGATTTTGATGACTAGCACGCGTGGGTCATTTACCGCTGCGATTAGCATTTTGCGAAAAGTAAGCGCGCTTATGGCAAGTTTTTGGTTGGCATTTTTTGTGCCTAGCTCTTCTTCGCGGATTTCATCGATTTTGGTAAGCCCATCTACAAGCAGGGCGACTGCCTCCCCAAAATCATTTTTGACATTGTCTAAATTGATT
Organism: Helicobacter sp. T3_23-1056; assembly: GCF_053654535.1. Taxonomy (NCBI): domain Bacteria; kingdom Pseudomonadati; phylum Campylobacterota; class Epsilonproteobacteria; order Campylobacterales; family Helicobacteraceae; genus Helicobacter; species Helicobacter sp. T3_23-1056. Next base: position 107,355 of record NZ_JBSIUU010000005.1, read on the forward strand.
TGCGTATCTTCTACCACATCGTGAAGCAATGCCGCACACACCATTGCTTCATCGCCACCATAAAAAGCCACCAAACACGCCACGCACATAGGATGCACGATATATGGCTCGCCACTTTTGCGAAACTGCCCCTCGTGGCTACTTTGCGCACAAAGTATAGCGCGTTTGATATTTGGCGTAATCTTACAAAGGGTGGATAAAAATGCCTTCGCATCGGCAAATGTTTTTAGTTGTTGGATTTGTGTGAAGATTTCCAAAATGGATTCCTAAACAATGAAAATATAAAACTAAGGCAAAACCTAGAATCTTAGAATTTAATTAAAAAATTTTGCATTCAAAGATTCTAATATTAGGGATTTTAGAGCGATTCTATGGGGTTTGCAAATGTATGTAAAATCTACAAAAATCTTAAAAAAGATTTTCGCTTGGGTTGTCTATGCGCTCTAAGATTAGCTTGCCCTCCGCTATCTCGCGCAATGCAATATCAGTTAGCTTTTCTTTTCTAGGGTTTGCTTCTACTAGGATTTCCGCACCATTATTTAGCTGTTTTACGCGTTTGAAAATCATATTTGAGAGAATGTAGCGGTCGTTATTTACCCGCTCTAGCGCAGCTGCTGTGATTTCCTCGCTTCTTTTTGCATTTCGTCTCATTAGGCGTCCTTTTTGTGAGATATTAGCCTAGCCACTTAGCTAGCCTTGTTTTAAAACCGCGTATTATACAACGATTTTACTTTGATATTCCTTTATAATTTGATAATTCCTTAAAGATAATCACTTTATAATTTCGTATTTGATTTTAAGATTTTGCGTGGCGTTTAGAGGCTAAAAAAACGCGTTATTAAGGGCTTATTTAAGATTTTTAGCGTAGGAGTTTTTATGGATTTGTGCGATACATTAAATTTATCAAATTTTTCAAATCTATCAGACGCATTTGCCAAATCCATAGATAGGCAAGTGCTAAGCGCGGTAAATACGCTAGAATCAAAGGGATTTATGGCGTTTTTGGTGGGGGGGTGCGTGCGAGATATATTGCTAGGAAAAAAGCCAAAAGATTATGACATAGCCACAAATGCAACGCCAAATGAGATTTTAGAAATCTTTACTAGCGCAGGGCATAAATGCCTAGAAATCGGCAAAAGCTACGGCACAATCGCCATCTCAAAATCGCCCATAAAGCATTGTAAAAAAACTAAACAAAATCTAACGCAAAATCTTGCACAAAAATTAACGCAGAATTTTACACAAAATCTAGCCCAAAATCTAACACGGCAAAATGCTAAATCTAGCGATTTTATCGAGGTTACGACATTTCGCAAAGATAGCGAATATATCGATGGGCGACACCCAAAAAGCGTAGAATTTAGCGATAATATCGAGCAGGATTTAGCCCGCAGAGATTTTACTATCAATGCCATTGCTTTTAGCCCTAGCAAGCACGCGCTGATTGATACATTTGGCGGGCTAAATGACATAAAATCTAAAACCATATCTTGCGTAGGGAATCCAAATATTCGATTTAGCGAGGATTATTTGCGGATTTTGCGGGCTTTGCGATTTCGCTCTACGCTTGGATTTGGCATAAAATATGCGACAAAAAGCGCGATAAAGACACATATAAAAATGCTAGATTCCCTCTCAAAAGAGCGTCTAAACGCAGAATTTAGCAAGCTGATTTTGGGGGATTTTGCTTGCGAGGTGCTTAGCGAATTTTGCGAGGTGCTAGGCATAATCTTTAAGGTGGATTTCATAAATAAAAAGATTTTAGGCAATATTTATTTGCTAAAACAAACGCCAAAAGATTTGATTTTGCGCTTAAGCGTGCTAAGCTATGGGATTTTTGGCGAGGGGAGCAATGCTAGCAAAAAAGCAAAATTTGCTCTAAAAAATCTACGATATAGTGGCAAAATCATTGAAAGTGTTTGCTTTTTGCTAGATTTTGTGCCTAGTGCGTGGGAGTGCGTCTGTAAGAATGCTACCAAAGACAAACAAGCCCAAAAAATCGCCATAAAAATGTTACTAAAAGATTGTGATAAAAACGGCGAAACCGCGCTAAAAAAGGCAAAATCATTGCTAGATTTTTTAGAAATCATTTGTGAAAAAAATCAAAAAACGCAAGTAAAAAATGCAAAATCTATGTTGAAGCAAATTATGGATTTTCAAAATAAAGATTCTCAAATGACTGATTTTCAAATGACTGATTTTAAAGAATGCTTTTGTTTGTCGCACTTGGCAATCAACGGCGATGAGGTAAAATCTATCCTGCAAAATCACAGCCCAAACGCTCCACAAAATCACACGCAAAATCACACGCAAAATCACACACAAAAACATACGCAAAATCACACGCAAAATCGCAAAATACAGGGAAAACACATTGGCAAAATCTTAGATTTTTTGCTTTTGGGCGTGATAAAAGAGCAAATCCCAAATGAACAATCCGCCCTAAAAAAAGCGACAATAAACTATCTAAAATCTAAGGGGCAAAAATGATAATATGCGGAATCGATGAGGCTGGCAGAGGGTGCTTGGCTGGCTCGCTTTTTGTCGCGGGCGTGGCGTGCAAAGAAGCGATGCTAAAAAATGGCTTAAATCAAAATCTAATCAAAATGGGCATAAAAGATAGCAAAAAAATAAGCAAAAAAACGCGATACGCGCTAGAATCTAGGCTAAATGAGGTGGCGCATTTGCGTGCGTTTGTCGTGGAAAAAACCGCTAGCGAAATCGACACAAAGGGTTTAAGTGCGTGTTTAAAAGAGGCATTAGAAGAGATAATAAAAAGCGTGGTAAAACAGGCGTGCGATAATGATTTGTGCGGAGAAAAGGTGCAAGAAAAGCGTGTGCAAAATCCGCAAAATCCACAAAATTTAAAAACACCGCAAAATCCGCAATTTTTAGAAAATCCACAGAATCAACAGATTTTGCAAAAAGCCCAAAATCTATCTGCGCAAAAATCCCAAACTCCGCAAAATCCACCAAAAAACCAAAATCCACAAGAAATTAGATTTTATTTCGATGGAAATAGCACATTTGGCGCAAGCGTGGCAAACGCGCTAAGACAAGCAAATATCGCGCAACCCCACGACATAAACGCCACGCTAGAATGCGTAATCAAAGGCGATGAGAAAATCCCGCTAATCTCGTGTGCGTCAATCTATGCCAAATGTGCCAAAGACACCCAAAGCGCAAAACTAGCCAAAATCTACCCCCAATACGACTTCGCCACAAACGCAGGCTATGGCACAAAATCCCACATAGATTCTATCAAAAAGCACGGACTATCCCCCGCTCATCGCGCTAGCTTTTGTGTGAAATTTATCGATAATGGGGAATCTAAGTCGCGCGGTGATTCTAGGCAATTTAGCTATTTTGCAAAATCTAGCAACACTAAAAATCTAGCAAGCCAAAATCTAGCAATTATAAAATCTAGCGACACGGATTCTAACAATTTAGATTCTAAAATCATAAAACCTAAGCAAAATCTAAAATCCATAAAATGCGCAAAAAACGCAGGATTTTAAAAACCATTTTTGAGGTTTATACAAAATCAATCAATATTTTTTAAATATGTCTTGGTGTCTGCCTATTCTTGTTAGATAGAGTATATCAGCTTCTATTTTGTAGATTAGCAATAAATTTGGTTTGATATGACACTCGCTAAACCCTGCGTAATCGTGCCTTAAAAAATGATTGCGGTGTCTTGGCTCTAGTGGCTGATTGTTTGCCAAAAGCTGAATAATCTTGTCAATCTCGGCGATTTCTGCTTCTTTGATAAAACCTTGCTTTGTAGCTTTTTTAAAATCCTGCTTAAATGAATTTTTAGAAACAATCTCTTTAATCATTTTTGCGCAAGCTCTTTTAGATAATCTGCGATTTTTTCTACCTTGACTATATCATCGTTTTTGCTGATTGTTTCGCATTTTTTCATCGCTTTGATAGTTTCTTTATTTGGCACATATTTTTCTTTAAGAGCCTTTTTTATTTTGCTTTCTTTTTCTAGCCAAGCATTCAGTTTTTTTTCCAATGCTTTTTTTTCGTTTTGGATAAGCGTGATTTTATTCCTTGCGCTCGCAAGATTATCTAGCAATCTACGCTCGCTGTAATTACTATAATTAGCCGTTGTCATCGTTGTTTCCTCTTTTTTTAAAATGCAACATAATCAAATGGATAAATTTCAAAAGTATAGCACTAGGTATGATAACAATAGCCCAAATATGCACAAAATCTAGCAAAATCTAAAATCCATAAAATGCGCGATAAAGCAAGCGATAAAAAATGCCTTGATTTATGCGTGGGCGGATTTAGTCCTGTTTTTTTGGTGGTTTAAGTCTGTTTTGTGGTGGATTTAAGCCCGTTTTTTTTACTACGCTTTTTTGGCAAATCATTTTAAGGGCAAATCGTTTTAAGCGAATGATTTAAGCCCAAAATCTGCGTGCAAAATCATTGTTACGCAGATTGTGAAACAAGCTATTTTACAAAGCTAAAAACGCTTAAACCCAAACTTGCCAACGATAGCATAATAGCAAGCCACGCTAGAATCTATATCGCAAATTTAAATGCCAAAAATGCCCCCAAAGCGATAGCCACAAAAATAAAGGCAATCTTTATAACCAAGCCAAATTTTTCATTCTGCTTTTTTGATTGCTTTATATTTTGTATTAGCAATCTAGCTTGTTGCTGACTATTTTGGCTTAATTTCTTAATGCGCCCATCTGTATCTTCAAAGCCATTTTTGATACATATTTGCATTTCGCTTATCATTGCAGAACCTAATTTAGCAGATAGTAAGCTAAGCTGAATGCTTACTTGTTGTAATTTTAATAACTCGATATTATGCTCATCTTGCAGTTCGCTTTTATCCCTCAAAATATCCATTATTTTATCGTTTTTGCTTTTGCCAAAAAAGCCAAGTGATAGCGTATTTCTTAAATCCGACTTTGCTTTTCTAGCTTCATAGCTTAGATTTTGCATTTCCTCTTGCATTTCAGTCAATCTCTCAAAATGTTGGCAGATTGTATTTGAGGCTTGTTTTGCTACCTCTTTTATTTCCACTACACTTTGTGGCAACGAATCTGAATCTATATCATTAAATGCCTCTATGCCATAATTTTTTATGTTCTGCACTACAATGTTACTCATTTTATTCTCCTTTTGTTAGATTTTCTAATTCTTTCAATGATTCGTCCAACGAATCTAGCTCTTTATCGACACTTGCACCACTTTGCGCTATTGCAAGTGTGGTATGAGAAATAGAATGTCCAAATCTATCTGCCTCCACCGCAATATAATCAAAGCCATCTTTAAAGGCGAACCAAGTTTGCATAATCTTTAGATTTGCCACTTCACCTGACTTTGTCATAATTTGTAGTTTTAGCCCAGCGATTTTCCTATCATTTGCCCATTTATCCATATAATAAATAGCGATTGTGGATAGCACCGCGCCCAAAGCTGCGCTTATGCAAAGCCCTAGCGCATCGCCTATGTTGGTTACGGGTTTGCCTTCATCATCTACACTGCTAAATGGGAGAGGGAATCCTAAAATAGCATTTAGCCCGGGAATAGTCATTAGAAATTTTGTAATCGCTTCAGCTGATAGCATAGTTACCGCGCTAATAATCCCTGTTATAAGGATTTTAGACGCTTCAAAAAGTCGCTCATTTTGGGGTGTATTTTTGTCAAATATCTTTTTTACCGCTTGACACAGAGAGGCAAATCCTGCGCGGATAATCTGCACAAATTTTTTCAAAGTGGTAAATACGATATTTATCGCAAATACCACTAGATTGCTAAAAAACGCTACGATTCCTGCTTCAAACGAACCTGCGATTATTTCTTTCCATTTTTCGCGCAAAGTCGCCCAGATTTTCTTTAGTCGCTCCGCAAATCGCTTGAAAATATCCTTCAAACTCTCATTGCCAAATTCTTTAAAAAGAATCTTTAGCTCGATGCTCATTCCCTCGATAAACTCTTTTAAAATCACGCCGATAGCGGAGTGAATCGCCATTTTTCCCGCGTCAATCCCACCTGTTACAAGTAACTCACTAGAATATTTTTTCATTTTGTTTTTAAATATGGCACTATTTTGCGCTTTTTGTGCTTTGTCTTGTATTTGTTGCGCTTGTTTTTCATCAATTCCATATTTTTCAAAATTAGTTTTCCCTGTTTCTTTATCTATTTCACGCCCCCATTCCATTAAGTTTTTATCGCTTTTTGAAGCATTTGCACTAGATTCTAGCCATTGCAAATTTTCAGGGAGATTAGCAAGTGTCGCTCTTTCTTCGGCACTAAGAAATAAATGTGCTTCTGGATTGCTATCAAGCTCTTTTACAGAAATGACATGGTCAAGCTGTGCCTTTCCTGTTCCACGCCCTCTTTCCATTGTCTCTCCTGTATATTCGCTATGGACTTCACTTGGAGAGCTATCCCTTATCATATCTTTTCCTTTATCATAATCACAAACGCCATCATTTCGCTGAAAACCACCTTGTTTTTGCTTATTATTATAAGCCTCCCATTTTTCTTTATCGGCTTGGTTTGCTACTATGCTTTTTTCAAAATTATTTCCCGTAGTTACATTTCCGCCGTTCTTGCTACCTAGCACCGCAGCCGCAAGTCCAAAATGCCCCACCACCGCGTCAACCGCATTTTTAGACACTTGGTCAAAAAGTGAGTTCATCTGCTCTTTTGGGAGCTGTGCTTGGAGGGATTGCATCTCTTGCAGGGCGTTTTCTAGCCCGCTGTCAATCTCTATCCGCAATGCCTGCTCTTTGGTAAGTGTTTGTAGCTCCACTTCGATTTCATCAGCCATTTTGTCATAGTCCTCGCGCAAAAATTCGCGCGCAAAATCAATCGTTTCTGCTTGCCGTGTTTGCGTGTTTTGTGCCATTGTTGCTCCTTTGTTTTGGGGTTATTTGACTAGATTTTCATAGCAATGCGGTGGGAAAGAGATAAGATTTTCTAGCGAATTTAGCTTAGAATGTAATGTATTTAGAGAATCGCTATCTAGGCGCGTGAAAGCCTCTTGCTCGCCAAAATGAGAATCCATAATAAAAGCGATTTCTATATCGCTAAATTTTGAAGCCCTATCTTTTGCGATACATTTCGCCACAGAGGGCGGGATAGGCGTGCCATTTTCTAGCAGGGGGAGCATTATTTCTAGCTTGCTAGCGATTTGCTTTTCAAATTCGGTTTTTAAATCTTTGTTGATGGAAGTCGTGCCTTGCGCTAGCTGTGGGGATAGCACGCTTTGCGCGTCATCGCAAGCATTTAGGCAAAATGCACAAATAACAAGCGCAAGATAAGGCAGGGTAGATTTTGTGTGGAGCGTGCTTTGGCGTGCGTGATAGTGTCGATTCATAGATTCCCCGATGCAGATATAAGCCTTTTGGCAAAATCTTGCGTTTTTTTTTTTTTTTTGCAAGATTTTGCAAGGAAAAACGCGAGATAAAAACAAGGCATTATACTAGCCCCCCCCCTGAATGAATAGTAAATGAAAACACAATAAATGATAAAATTTAGGATATTTTTGATTTTGTATGCAGGATTTGCAAAATCTAAATCCACAAAACGGAGGATAAACGCGATAAATGCTACAAAAATGACAAAAAACGATAAAAAGCAAAAAAACGATAAATGAGAATCAAATTAGTTTTTTTAAAGCATTTTGATTGCCAGAATCCACACGCAGTTTTATTGCGCAACATAAGCAAAGCTACAAATTTTTTCGCCTTTTTTTGCAGATTTTTATTTTTTAGATTCTACGCTAATGATATGCAATGCAACGATTTATTGCAGTTCTATCCGCTGTTCATTTAGTTCTTTAAACTTCTCACAGCCTAGCTCCTCCCCCAAATCACAGCCCTTTCCATAATGCTCCTTTGCTTCGAAAAGGCTTTGTCGTATGCTTGCACCACGCTCATAAAACACACCCAAATTTACGCACGATAGCGCGTAGTTAAGCGCGCAAGCGGTTTTATGATATTGTGCTGATAGTCGCAGATTTGTATTGATTGATTCTCCGTTAGAATACAAAACGCCTAAATTGTAGCAAGCTGTTGATTTGACTTCTATGTTGCCCTTATCACAAGCTAGATTCCAATACTTAATCGTATTGCGCGAATCGGGGTCATCATAATATAAATGATAATAGTTTCCTAGTATTAGGCACGCTTCATAGTTTTTGCTACCACACGCTTTGCTTAATACCGCTTGCTCTTTGCGCTCATTTGCTTCCATTTCCTCTTCGCTTGGGCATAGATAATATGTCGCGCCTTGATTGTAAATATCCGCGCTATATTCGCGTGTAACAGGCGCAGTATGCGTAGTGGTCGTATTCGTGCTACCAAACACATAAGAGCCAAATATTTTTGCTTTTGATGCGCTGTGCGTGCTAGATACTCCCACCACTTCCATTCTAGTCTCTTGCCAGTGGGCAGTGTGAGAATACTCTGCATATACGACAAAAAGATTTGATTTTACGCGCTTTGCTTTTATTTCAGCATTGTATATGTCGTTTAGCTCGCCACTAAAATGTGATTCGCCGATGAGATGGCAACCAGCTTTGATAAATTTTGTATTTGCAATGCTTAGTAAGCCAAAAGTTTTTACCCTATCGACAAAGCCTAGCTCTTTGATTGTGGGGTAGGATTTTGTTTGCTTCATTTGCTCTATTTTTTCTCTATCAATGTGAGAAGTATAAAACTTTGCAAATGGGTTTGTCGCACAGCCTGATAAAAAGACAATAGCCAAAATCCAAGCATACAAAAATATATGATTTCTTTTTGACATTTTTACTCCCTTTTGTAGATTTTGCTTTACCCGCTTTTTGCAATCAATGCAAATGCGTATAAAACGCTAAAACGCGTATGCTACAAAAAAAAACAAAGTTTTAATACTCATCTACAAAGCAAGACTTTTAATACACATTTGCGTTGGCTACTTAATATGCTTCGTATTTTGGCTACCAAAAGCGTTTTTACGCGCTTTGATTGATTTGGCAAAATCCCAAAAAATCGTTATTTGAGAGAATATTTCTATTTTTTCGCTAAAATCCTAGCGTCTTGAATTTAGCTCTAAATTCTGCGTGGCAAATCATTACTCCACGCAAATATGCCAAATCAAGCAAAAGTGCTAGCGACTTACAAGCACGAGTGTGGCGACACCAAACGCAAAATCTACCTACACATAAGGAGCAAAAATGAAAAAGAGCATTGTATTTTTTGAAGCAAAGGGCGGAAGCGACAAAGGACCTGATGGGTATCGCAAAGACACGATGCCTATGGTAAATGCGCTAAAAGCGAAGGGTTGGAATGCGGAGGCAATCTTTTTCACCGATGAGATTTTGCGTAATGAATCTGAACGCAACAAAATCTATGAGGAAGCAAAAGGCAAGTTTGATGGCTATGTCTCGCGTGTGAATCCGGGCAATCTCAAAGAGGAAAAACTCTACTTTGATGTGCTCCGCAAACTCTGCGATGCTGGGCTAGTGGGTATGCCTCACCCTGATGCGATGATAGGCTATGGGGCAAAAGACGCGCTTACCAAGCTCCGCAATACCGAGCTTGTGCCTACGGATACGCTAGCGTATTATGAGCCAAACGAAGCAGCGCGAATCGGCGTGAAATGGGAAGCAGGTGGCGAGCACGACTTTAAGAAAAACTTTCCAAAGACGCTAGCAAAGGGCGAGCGCGTGCTAAAGCAAAATCGTGGCTCCACAGGCGAGGGAATCTGGCGCGTGAGACTAGAAGATGCGAGCGCATACAACAAGGTGGATTCACTCCCGCTTGATACTAAAATCATCTGCACAGAAGCCAAAGACAATCACAGCGAAAACCGCCAATTAGGCGAGTTTATGGACTTTTGCGAAGCGTATCTAAAGGGCGATAATGGAATGCTTGTGGATATGACATTCCTCCCACGCATTAAAGAGGGCGAGATTAGAATCCTAATGCTGTATAAAACGCCCGTGTATGTCGTGCATAAAAAGCCTGCTGAGGGTGGCGATGCGTTCTCTGCGACACTCTTTAGCGGGGCGAAATATCGCTATGATGAGCCAAAAGATTGGCAGAGTTTGATTGATTGGTTTTTGGCGCAGTTGCCAGAAATCCGCCAAAAACTTGGCAACTATGACTTGCCACTGATTTGGACGGCGGATTTTATCCTTGATACGGATTCAGCGGGCAAAGATAAATATGTGCTAGGCGAGATAAACTGCTCTTGCGTAGGATTTACTAGCCCTGCGGAATTTATGGAAAAAATCGCGCTAATGGTGGGGGATAATATCGTAGAAATCGTAAGCGAGAAAAAGGCGTAACTCCCACTAAGCAAGGCTAAAATAAAGCCAAAATAAGGCTAAAACAAGGCTAAAATAAGGCTAAATCTTGTGCTTTTATTTTTGGTTTTTTACTGCTTTTTCGATTTTTTCGATTTTTTCTACTTTTACTGCTTTTTTCTACTTCTGCTGCTTTTTCTACTTTTACTGCACGAGAATCATCTTATGGATTCTCGTTGCAAGCCATACTTCATTATCATTTGCAAAACAAGTTTTTTTGCAAAATCCGCGTGGCACAAAAAAGTAGCTACAAAGTAGCGATTTTAGCAGAATTCATAATTTATAGCGATTGTTGGGGAGCGTGTGATGGATTGGTGGATTTTTGTGCAAAGGCACATTATCGTGTCAAACATAGCAAAAATGAATTTGCGTTAGGTAGAAATCACATAAATGGGATTGAAAACTTTTTTGCTTTGCTAATGCTCGCAAATGTAAGCAGAAGGGGGTTATGCTAAACATAGACTTACTAAATTCAAAGGAATCAAAAAAAGAGAATTTTATGCTTCATCTAAAAAAGACAGAATTTAGATAGCCATAACCAAAAATCAAGGACAAGATTTGTATAAAATTTTGTTAAAAATTATAAGAGAAAATCTGCTTAAGTTGTCTTGAGCCTTTATTTTTTTATTGGCATTGTAAATATTGGTATCGTAAAATCTTGCGAATTTTTGCAAAATTTTGCATTACAAAGTGATTATCATACTAAAATGGCTTTTAAGCCCGAAGTATCTCAAGGCGTTTATTTGTCATTGAAAAACAAAAGAGAATCTAGGCTTTTGTTAAAAAGACTAGATTCTCGCAATCTATTTTGTTTGTATTACAGAGTGGATTGCCACGAATCTGCAACTTTTAACAAAGTCGCAAATTCTCGCAATGACAAAAACAATGTTTTTTAGATATTTCCCTAATGCTTAAATATGACAACAATAAAAAAATCTAAACAAAAATGGAAAATCTAAAGATGATAAGATTTTGGATACTTCGGCTTCTTGCAAAACCTTCGTATGAGGAATGATACAACATTGAAAATGTCTATTTATCATTATTAAAAATATCTATTTATCATTGTAGATACGACAAAGCAGATACGACAACGCAAGTGAGACAAAATTTAGCGCAAACACGACAAAGCAAATGCGACAAAAATCAACGCAAGCGCGACAAATCAGCCCCCACCAAAAAAAAAAAAAAACAACCAAAAAAACACCAAAAATCCGCTAAACCAAAAACACCAAAATCCACTAATACGCAAAGCGCATAAATGCCCTAAGCGCGTTTCCCTTGCCAAAATTATTTGCATCCATATAGGCATAGCCTACCCCTGCACTTAGTCGCATATTATCTCTTTTCCATACCGCAAAATCACTCATAATGCTATATTCTGTATAAGTCCCAAAACTAACCATCAAATCAAGCCTTGCGCCCACCCTCTCTTGCAAGTCAATCCCGCCAAATACATATCCATACAATGATGAGCTTTGCAAATACGGAGCGATTCCGTTACCAAAAAAACTTCTACCATAAAATCTGCTTCCATCGCTTAGGGCATAAATGCGATTTCCTGCATTGCCCATTATCCACACGACACCGCCACCGAAGTTAAAATCTTTGATTTTAAACGCCTCATCGCCCCACAAAAGTAGTGAGCTAGATGAGCCACCTGCTACGATGTCCCAATACTGATAAAGCGCGTTTATACTTGTGTATGAGAAAAGCCCGCTATTGCCTATGGGTAGGTTTAGCCCCGCTTTGATTCCGCCTTGCAATAAAAAGCTATTTTGCACTCTTGTGTTAAATAGCACAAATGGCTTTAATAATACGCCTTTATAATCAAAATCTACCCCGCCAGCGACTATCTCGCCACCTACTAGGGTATTTTTGCGCGAGCCTTCGTTGTAGCTGATGAGTGAGCCTAGATTTGCTGTGATTCGCTCCCCTTGCACTTCATCTTTTTGCTTGCCATTATATAGATATGAGTTTGCATAAGTTATCCAATACGACATTGTTTCTTCGTAGGTTTTAAATCGCAGTGAGAGTCCTTGCACATTTCCACTTAGCCAATCAAACTTTGAAAATTCATTATCAAACCTCCCTGCATAAAACGACACAAGGCTATTTTCATAGCCAATGTATGCCGAGTAGGCATCGCCTGAATTTTGATAAACTTTTAGAGAATCTCTTTGCACCCAAGGTGTCCAAGCCCCTATCGCGCCTATCCCCCACAAAAAGCCATTTTCTAGCGAAAAAGTAGCACCGATTTGTGCCATCACGCCTAGATGGCTATCAGCGTGCGCAAAATCTGCTGCGCCTACCACGCCTAGCGTGCCTTTGGTTTTTATGTCTATGTCAGGGATATTTAGCGCGTTTGTGCTTGTGGTTAGCACAAGGCTAAATCCTAAAAGTTTGAGAAATATTTGTCGCATTTTGTGTCCTTTTTTGTCTTTTTAGATTTTGGATTTTAGATTTTGAAAATCTAATATTTTGATTCTAACAAAAACTAAATTTTATGCTTTTTAAGAATCAAAAATAAACCAAAAGTATAAACTTAAAATCTAAACAAGAGTTTAAATTTTATGGCATTTTAGGGAATTTAATGCTAAAATACGCGCCATAAACCACTTGCAAAAGAAACATAAATGTCCCCTTTTAGCAAATATGCCTGTGCAAAATCGATTCGTATGTGCGTTTGTTGTCGTGCTAGATTTCCCCAAAAAGATTTATATCGTTTTTTGGTAGAATCTAGCCTTGCAAACACCGCAAACACCGCAGATAAAAAGCCTAACGCACAAAAAATCATAAAGCCCTTTAGCATTGAGAAGTCTTTTTGCCTTGAGGGTAGCCAAAAAAACAAAAATGGCGACAAAAAAAATGACAAAAAAACCAACGCAAAAAAAGGGCAAAAAGGCATAAAAAGGGGCAAAAGTTTTTATTTTTGTAAAGAATGCTTAAATGCGTGTTTAGCAGATGAAAAACAGCTTACAAAAGCGTTTGCAAGGGCGATAAAAGGGCTACCCAAAAATCTAGCAGAAATTCAGGAGATGGCACAAGAATGGCTGAAAAAGTAAAACTAGCAGAAATCGCAACAGAAATCGCAAGAAAACCAGAAGAAGTAGTCGCAAAAGCCAAAGAAATGGGCTTAAAAGTTTTTAATGTAACAAGCTCTGTGGATACGCAAACAGCGGAATATATCGCACATTTTGTGCTAACAGGCGAAAACAAAATGCCCGCCCCAAAACCCTCAAAATCCACAAAAAGCACTAGCAAAGCAAGCGCAAAATCTACAAAAGATTCTGCCAAGACTCCAAAAACAGCCAAAAGTGATGGAGAGAAAAAAACAAGCACAAAAAGCACAAAATCAAAAACCAAAGACGAAAACGAGGCAAAAGAAAAAAAAGATTCTGCTAAAAAATCCGCTAAAGACACTACCAAAACTACAAAAACCACAAAAAAAGAAACACAATCAAAAACCCCTACAAAATCTAATGCCAAAGCAAAATCCACACAAGAATCAAAGCAAGAATCTAACGCACAAAATCTAACCACGCAAACAAATCCCCCGACAAATGAAAAACTAGACATTGATAAAAATTCTACCATTATCCAGCGAAGCACGGGGATTCGTATCGTAAAAAGGACTTCGCAAGTGGATTCTACCCCTAAGCCTAGCGCGCAAACAAACAAACCAAAATCTTATGCCCCCTCATTGCACGATATACTAGACAAAGAAATGCAAGATGATGAGATTTTGCTAAAAAAACCCAAAAAGCCCAAAAAAATCGCCGCTACGCACAGAGAGGGCGAGATGAGATTGCAAATCACAGATAGAGAAATCAGCTCCAAAGATTTTGATGAAGAGCAAGATGAAATCGTGCTGTTTGACTTAAATGAACAAGAAGTGCTAGATGAGGACAAAGAAAACGAGGTGCGACAAATCATCACCGATAGAGTGCGACTCCAGCGCAAAAATCCTTGGCTAAACGAAACGCGCTCCATTTCTCGCTCAAGACGCAAAAAGCTACCAAAACCCACGCAAGAATCAACCCTAAGCGCAAAAAGCGCAATCTCTATCCCTGAAGAGATTCGTGTATATGAGTTTGCCGAAGCGGCGGGACGACCGCTAAATGAAGTGATAAAAGTGCTGTTTAGCTTAGGGCTTATGGCTACCAAAAATGACTTTTTAGACAAAGATGCGATTGAGATTTTGGCAGAAGAGTTTAAGATAGAAGTCTCTATCCAAAGCGAGGAAATCCTAGCCCAAGAAGAGCAAACTAGCTTTGCAGATAGCGAGCTGCAGTCGCGACCCCCTGTGGTAACGATAATGGGGCATGTAGATCACGGCAAAACCTCTTTGCTTGATGCGATACGAAATTCACGCATAGCTAGCGGGGAAGCAGGCGGTATCACACAACATATCGGTGCGTATATGGTAGAAAAAAATGGCAAGCTAATTAGCTTTATTGACACGCCCGGACACGAGGCTTTCAGCAGTATGAGAGCGAGAGGCGCGCAAGTAACAGATATTGCCATAATCGTAATCGCTGCTGATGATGGCGTAAAACAACAAACCATAGAAGCCCTAAACCACGCAAAATCCGCAGGCGTAGAAATCATCATCGCTATGAATAAAATGGACAAAGAAAATGCAAACCCTGACAAACTAAAAAGCGAATGCGCGGAGTTAGGATTTATGGCGCAAGATTGGGGTGGGGAGTATGAGTTTTTGCCTATTTCTGCTAAAAGTGGCGAGGGGCTAGAAAATCTATTAGAATCGATTTTGCTTCACGCAGAGATTTTGGAGCTAAAAGCTGCGTATAATGCCCCCACGCAAGCAATCGTGCTAGAGGGAAGTATCCAAAAAGGGCGCGGACCTGTGGCAAATATCATAATCAAACAAGGCACGCTAAAAGTAGGCGACCCTGTGTATGCGGGCACGGCGTATGGACGCGTGCGCTCTATGGTAAATGACAAAGGCGAAAATGTAGAAAAACTAGAACCATCAAGTGTCGCTTCTATAGCGGGATTATCCGAAGTGCCAAGTGCTGGGAGCAAGCTATTTGTCGAGGCAAATGACACGCTAGCGCGAGAAAAAGCACAAAAATTAGCGACATATTTGCGACAAAAAGAGCTAAGCAAATCCACAAAAGTTTCCTTTGAAGAGCTAAGCGAAATGGTGGCAAAAGGACAGCTAAAAACTATCCCGCTTATCATCAAAGCCGACACGCAAGGTAGCCTAGAAGCAATCAAAGCAAGCGTAGAAAAGCTAAACAACAACGAAGTGCAAGTAAATGTCATAAATTTTGGCGTAGGTGGGATAAGCCAAAGCGATGTCGAGCTAGCGAGTGCGAGTGAAAACTCACTCATACTAGGGTTTGGACTCCGACCCACGGGAATCGTAAAAACAAGCGCAAAAGAACTTGGCGTAGAGATTAAGACTTATTCGGTGATTTATGATTTGCTAGATGATGTCAAAGCCCTAATCTCTGGGCTTATGAGCCCGCTCATCGAAGAAGAAAACACAGGGCAAGCCGAAGTAAGAGAGACATTTAATATTAGCAAAGTAGGCGTGATTGCGGGCTGTATGGTTACAGATGGGGTGATTAAGCGGGGGATTAGCATTCGGCTTATCCGCGATGGCGTGGTGGTGCATACAGGCGCGATTGCAAGCCTAAAGCGATTTAAAGATGATGCCAAAGAAGTCGCAAAAGGCTATGAATGCGGGATAATGCTTGAAAATTACAATGACATTCAGGTAGGCGATGTGTTTGAGAGCTTTATCCAAGTCAAAAAAGCACAAAAAATTTAGATTTTGCAATATTTTGGCGACAAAATCTAGCAAATTTTGCATTTTTCACAAAATCCAAAATCTATAAAGGCAGACAATGTCTATCCACCTAGAGCGCACACAATCCCTCCTCCAAGAGCTACTCATAGAGGCGATTTCTCAACTGCAAGATTCGCGTATAAACTCCCTAAATATCGTAGCTGTGCGCTGCTCCAAAGGCAAATATAATGCCCAAGTCTATATCCAATCCACCACGCAAAATGAGCAAGAAAAAAAAGAGATTTTGCGCACTCTTAGCAAGGCGCAAGGGATTTTAAAAGAATATGTGCTAAATGCTAGCGGGTGGTTTAAATGCCCAAATTTTCAATTTATTTTTGATGATAGTTTGGAGGTAGAGCAAAATTTGGAGCAAATATTTCAAAAAATCGCGCAAGATTCTACGCAAGCAAAATCCAAATAACCACCACCACAAGCAAAAGCCAACCTCAAATAAAAACAAATCCAAGACAAAATCCACAAAATCCAAAAGGCAAAAAATGAAAAAACTAAGCTACGAAATAGAATCTAGCATTCAAAATGAGCTAGAATCCCTTATAGATTCTGCCTCTTGCAGCCTCTATGACATAGCCCTTGTGCGCGAAAATGAAATGCTGATTTTGCGCATTAGCATTATAGCAAAGCAGGGGGCGACTACGCTTGAGTTATGTCAAAGGGTTAGCGAAATCATCTCGCCATTTTTAGATGTCAAAGATTTGATAAAAGAGGCGTATCATTTGGAAGTAAGCTCCCCCGGGCTAGATAGAGTGCTAAAAATACCGCGACATTTTGCGCTATCTGTGGGGGAAAAAGTAAGCGTAAAAACGATGGATAAAAGCGAGTTTGAAGCGGTGATTTTGGAGGCAAATGAAAATGGGGTGGCGTTTGAAATGCAAGATTGTAAGCTAGAAAAATTTATCCCATATAGCGAACTAAAAAAAGTGAAAACGATTTTTGAATGGTAGAGATTTTATTAGATTTTGATAAAAATGCTTTAAAAGCCTTGCTTTGATTTTAGCTTTGTTGTTGCATTTTGCGAAGTGCTAGCACGCGGTAAAAATCGCCAATGCTTAAAACCCTGTAATATTTAGGTTTTGTCATTGATATATGATGCTTTTTTTATCATTCTTAGCAAACAAAACAAGCAAAATATCCCTATTTTTTGATTTTGATTTTTTTTGATTTTAATGTTTTAGATACTTGGGTTTCTTACAAAAACTCAATATGACAAATAATTTTGTCATATTGAGCAAATGCGACTTTGTCAAAAATCACATTTGCGTGGCAATCTAAAATCCCCCTCCCTTAGCACGAGGGAGACAAAAAGGGGTGTGGGTTTCTTTAGATTCCACTGCCATTATGGGCAAGGATTCTACTTCTGTCATTGCGGACAATGATTCTGCTTCCGTCATTGCGAACAAATACAACTTTGTAAAAAGTTGCAAATTCGTGGCAATCTATTATTTTTTCATTACATTGTGGATTGCCACGCGTTGTGTTGCAACGCTCGCAATGACATTGTAGGTGTGGATTGCCACTATTTCACAACTTTTGTTTAGGTCGCAAAATTTTGCAACAAGAAAAAACAGCATAAATTGCCACGCTGTGCAAGCATAGTTTTGTAATTACGGCTAAGGTGGATACCCACCATTAGATTTTGCAAAAACGCAAAATTTAATGGCTAGAAAAGACAAAAAAGCCTAGAATCGCACAATGACAATTTTATTTTGTAAGTTTTGGTAAGATTTGTAGCAAAGATTTTAAGCGAAATTTTACAAATAAGCAAAATCTTGCAAATAGTGCTAAGGAATGAGAATGGAGCTAATCGGTGCGAGCGTGGTTTTTGTCTGCGATGAGGAGTGTGGCATCATCTATGATGGCGGGGTGGCTATGCAAGATGGCAAAATTATCGCCATTGGCAAGTATAGCGAGCTAGAATCCGTCCTAGAGTCAAATCTAGCGCGATATATGGCACAAAATCCAAAAAACGCAAAAAATCAAACGCTTAGCGCGGATTTTGCAGAATATTTGATAGAGGATTTTGCGGAGGATTTTGCGCTAAATTTTGGAGTGGATTTTGACTCAAAAACCACAAAAGCCAAACAAAAAACCACACAAAAATCTAACCACGCCACCAAACAAAAATCCGCACCAAAATCTACAAAACCACCGCATATCAAAAAGCATTTTTTTAACGATTGCGTGCTTTTGCCAGCCCTAATAAATGCCCATATTCATTTTGAATTTGGCGCAAATAGGGCTAGCTTTGCGTATGGTAGCTTTGAGGCGTGGCTAGAATCTGTGATGAGCTATCGTGGAGGCGTGCTAGAAAAGCTAGATTCTGTTTTGGCACGCCAAATAGCCACGCAGCTAGAATGCGGGGTGGGAAGTGTGGGGGCGATTTCTAGCTATGGCGGGGATATGCTAGCCTTAGCGCACTCGCCGTTGCGTGTGGCGTATTTTTGCGAAGCTTTGGGGGCAAATGCTGGGCAGATAAATGAAGTTTATGCAAAATTTGAAGAGCGATTTTTGAACGCGTGTGAGGTGCAAAAGAGGCTAAAAAATGAGCGATTTTGCCCGCGTGTTGCGATACATTCGCCCTATTCTGTGCATAAAGAGCTAGCAAAAAACGCCATAGAGCTAGCAAAAAAACATACAACGGCTAGCCAAACGCCTAATCAAACCCGCACAAATCCCAAACAAACGCCCAAATGCAAGCCAATAATCAGCGCGCATTTCTTAGAATCAGCTAGCGAGCGTGAATGGCTAGAATCTAAAAGCGGGTGGTTTAAGCATTTTTACACCGATACGCTAAAAATCCCAAATCCAAAACCGCTTTATAACATTAGCGAATTTTTGGAGCTTTTTAGCGGGACGCAAGCGGTGCTTACGCATTGCGTAGCGATAAATGAGAGGGAGCTAGGGGAGATTTTGCAATCAGGGCATTTTATCACTACTTGCCCGCGCTCAAATAGACTGCTAGGTGGCAAAATGCTTGATATTGGTAAATTTGCAAGCGTGGATTTGACAAAAATGGATTTGGGGGGCGCGAATTTTGGGGCAGATTTTTTGGCGGATTTAGCGGGCATAGATTCTAGTAAGGCGGATTTTGGCACTCTCACAAATAAATCAAAATCTACATTTTTATCGCATTTGGCTATCGGCACAGATGGCGCAAGTAGCAATGTCAATACAAACCTGCTAGATGAGATGAGGGCAGCACTTTTTGGGCTAGATAATGCGGGGTTTGGGATAGAGTGGCTAGCTAGACATATATTGCTTAGTGCTACGCGCTATGGAGCGCAGGCTCTAGGGCTAGAAAATGGCGAACTAAAGCGGGGTAAATACGCGGATTTTGCTATTTTTCATATCCCTCAAATCGCGCATTCTACTACGCCTATACTGCATTTTTTTACAAACGCTACAAAAGCCCATAGGCTATATATCAATGGCGAAGTGGTGGTAAAATCTTAAGATTTTTTTTATCATTGTTTTTATTGCCTATTTTTGCATAAAAGTAAGCTCTTATGTGGCTTTGCTATTTTGCTTACTTACCATTGCATAGAATCTTGTGGCTTTGTAGAATCTTTTATGGTTGATTTTGTTATTTTTGATTGTTGTCCGTATGGTTGTCTATATCCACCTTTTTATTTGCTGAATCTTTATCAAACACAGCTTCAAGTTCAATATTATATGCTTGTTCTTTATCACTCATTTTGCCCCTTTAAATATAAAATTTATCTTTTTTTTGCACCGCAGCCAAGCAACACAAATAAGAGGCACTTTTGTGTCTAAATAGCATTCTAACTCTTGTCTATATAACGAAAAATCAATTACAAAAACATTATGTATCATATCATTAGTAGGAAAATAATGTTTTATAGTGAAGTAGCGTTTTGGCTCTGCATAATTTGTATAATTATCATAAAGATTTACTATATCTTTGATTGACATAGATTCTAATGCTTTTTGTGTTTGCTTGCTACAAATGCGCTTAAAATCATCATTATTCATAAACACTCCCATAGAACCCCTCACAACAGGAAACATAAAAGTTTTTGATGATTTTTGAGGACTATGTATAGTATCAAATTCTGCAAATGAAATCATAGAACCAACCATATAATGCACAACAAAATATCCATAAGGATAAAAAATATCGCCATTAAATCGCGTGTGTATCCATAAGCCTTTTGTAGTAAGATAGATTTTGCGCAAATTTATACAATAATACCCAAACAAGCACGCAATTCCCACAAAACAAATAAGAGGCACACCATACCATAAAGACTCAACACGCATAAAATGCCACATAGTCCAAATGGCTAATCCACCACCACACCAAAAAGCAATAAATAAAAATAAACCAACAGGGTGGTATTTTTTCTTGCCCTCCCAGAGAATCTCAACGCCATTTTTGTCGTATCTTTTTGGATTTTGGTTTGCGCGTGAATCTGTTTTTAGATTCGCAATATTTGTGTCTTTGTTTGTATATATTTGCTTCTCACTCACTTTTTATCTCTCCACCTTTGACTACAAGTCCGCTAGAATCTATGATGACTTCCACGCAATCGTTCTAGCTCTTTATAATCTATATCATATTTTTCATAAGCATTGCCTATATGCGCGCTATAAAGAATAAAAAATTTTCTAAACTCTTTTATCTCGCAGTTAAGCAAATAATCAACAATCGCAGGCTTCAGCAAAGGAAATATATCGCATATATTTGAATCAGCAAAGTCTATAATATTGTAAATTGATTGCCTGTTTTGTATCAAAGAAACATCATATATATCCGAAAAGCTTACATTATACACAATAAAATCGGAATAAATGATAAAACTACCCAAAGGTGCTTCGATGTTGCTTCCTATGTGGCGTATAATATAAAGCTTTTTGTTAGTGAGATACATATCTTTAGTGTTTAAATGACATACTATACTTTCTAAGATTAGCTTTAAAAAACTACCAAATCCAACAATAATCAATAATGTAGATAATACCCATACAAATAAACCAGCATTTGAAACATCTCTTGTCATTATAAATGGTAAAAAAATAACAAATAAACTAACCGCAATACAAATAAAAGCTATAAAACAACTCCAAAGTTTTACCAATCGAAATCCCACATTATTTTTGCGCTTTAGTTGCCAGAGAATCTCATCGCCATTTTTGTCGTATCTTTTTGGATTTTGGTTTGAATATGCAAGTTGTGTTTGTTTTTGTGGTAATTTTTTATCAAATTCACAACTATAAATATTCAAGGCACTATAAATGTTTTGTTGTTGGTTGCCCATTTTGTTCCTTTAAATAATTTAAATAATGTTCTATTTCTTTCTTATATGGCAAAAAATCTATTATAAAAACATTTGAGTTCCTCTCTTCATTAAATATCATTCCTACATTGAGCGTGTAAATTTTATAAAGATATGCTTTTTTGTCAATATCCATAGATTCTAGTGCGTGTTGTGTTTTTGTCGTGCAAATTTCTTTAAAATCTTGATTATTTTCAAAGCTACCAAATGAATCATATCCGCAAGGAAAAGGAAAGGTTCTGTTTTGTTGCTTTGTGTTGGTTATTGTAATATCCTCACAAAATCTAATTCCTATCGGTATATCAAAGCGTATTACAAAATCCCCATATAGATAACAAATATCACCACCAAATCTTGTAGTCAAAACTAATCCTTTTTGTGTTAAGTGTATTGATTTAAAATTGATTGCATTATACATTTGCCATAGCATAAAAGCATCGTAAGAGATGGCAAATATAAGCCACCATAAAGATATTTTAAAAACTAAAATCCAAGAAAACCACATAAAAAAAGCACCTACAATAAAATACAACATATATTGAAATACCCCAGCAGGGTGGTATTTTCTTTTGCCCTCCCAGAGAATCTCATCGCCATTTTTATCATATCTTTTTGGATTTTGGTTTGAAGTATCCAAATCTGTGATTAGCGTCTCATTTATTTTTTGTAGCATTATTCGCCTCCCTTATTTTATCGATTTTAGCAAAATCTATATAATTTTCCCTATTTTCATTAACCCAACTTGAATTTTTAAAATGTAAATATGCTACTTCATCAATTTTTAAACAATAATTTTCAATATATGGCTTGATTATATCCATAGCTTCGTCTATGTTTGTATAAAAATCCGTAAAATAATATTTTGGTAATATATCTTTTGAGATTGTGTAGATACTTATCGCATCGATAAAATCCCAGCCTACCGTAGAGGGTATGCCACAAGTTAAGTAAAACTTTCCCAAAGGTAAAACCAAATCTGCCCCAATATATTTTTGCAGGATAAAATTTTGCTTTGTGAGATAGCACGATTTAAAATTAAGATTATAAATCACTTTAATGACAAAATAAAATCCCATAAATAAAAATAATATTATTAAAAAAATTGAATCTATTTGATGGCGATAGATAATCCACACAAGAAACCATATAGCAAGCAAATGCACTCCATAAGAAAATAGATATTGAAACATAAGTTTGTATATGGGATATTTGTGGATTTCCCATATAATCTCATCGCCATTTTTATCGTATCTTTTTGGATTTTGGTTTGCGCGTGAATCTGATTCGAGTTTCTCAATATTTGTGGTGTTGTTTGTATTATTTGGGTTTTGTGTATTTTTGCTCATTTATTGCAGTGTCCTATCTTTTCTTGCAAATCTTTTTCTTTTTGGATTATAGTCATTTCTTCTTCATTCATACACTCAAAAAACTCTTCTCCATTTTCATTTATGATAAGTCTATCGCTTGGGGTGCAGCTTATTGCTATGCCATATATTTTTCCCATATTGATTACCTCGATTTTAGGTATTTTTTTAAAACATTAAAATTTATTATGTTGGGATTCATATTGATAATAAACATATCTTTTCTTATTTTATGCACATTATATTCTATCTCACTATCCAATATTTCAATCAACTTATCGACATTGCTCATTCCAAATGGATTAAAACGAGTGCAAAAATTAGCAATTATGTGCGGATATTTGTCTTTATCAAAAAGTTGCGGTCTAACAAATGCTAAATTTTTATATGCGGCAGGCATTCGCATTAGCACAAGCCTTTCTCTACTAAGTTTAATATTGCCAAATATTCTATATTCTAATATGACATATTTGTCAAATAGTAATATTTTTTTTAATAAAAAAGGCTTACTTAAAAATAAATGCAACAAAACAGGTGCTATAAATGGCTGTATAAAAATAGATAGCACAAAAACAGGGCTATATAGAATCGCTACTATTATAAAACCAAAAATCCACACGCAGTAATTACCAAAACCTCGCTTATATTCACAAACTAAAATAGGATTATTTTTATTGATATGTTTGTGTTTTTTACCATTTTTAAATAACAACAAATGCCAATAAATCCAAAAACATAAAAATACACAAAAAACAATCATAATAACAAAATAAGAACATATAAACCAAGTATTATGATGCCATTTCTCAACCACAACTCCATAAAAAATATATAATCCAAATACGGCAAATGTAGCCCCACAACTAGATATTGTGGAGTAGATTATATTATTCCACTTTCTATCTCTATCACTACCTAGCCCATCAAATAAAAGCGGGTCAAAGGGCATTTTGGTGTTTTGGATTTTCATTGTTTGGCAAAATCTTTTTTCACTCACTTTTTATCTCTCCACCTTTTACGACTAATCCGCTAGAATCTATGATGACTTCCACACCACCAGCTTTGATTATAGCACAATCTCTTTTGACTATGCGCTCGGTTTTTACTTGATATAAAATCCAATTTCTTGCTTGTATAGTAGTTTTTATCTCATATTGCATAATTCACCGCCATTATCCATATCCGTGCAATACCAAATTCACACTTTTTTAATTTTTCATTTTTACCCCACCAAGTAAATATTAAATTCTTTTGGTTCAACATTACCAAGACTGACTTCTGCAATCTCATATCCCCAAAAATCACAAGCATATTGAAAGTCTGACAAAAGATATTCTTTTTCATCTTTGCTATCTTTATCTAATGCCTTGCTCCAATTTTCCACAATCAAAACAAAAGAATTAAAACCTAAATCTAAAAGCCAATCTAAATACTCTATCCAACAATTCCAAGTATTTCCCGCCTCATTAAGCCAAATCATACTCTCATCAGTGGGCGTTTGAAAAGCAGCTTTTGCAGTAGCTACAAACTCATCATAAGTATGCAGTTTTGAGCCATCAAGTTTGACTACAAACAAATCATCACTATCCTTCAAAGTAATTTCATCTAGACTTTTTACTTTGTAGATTTTATTGTCTTTTTTATTTTGCATTGTGTATTTCATTATCGTGCAATCATAACGCATTAAAGTCTTTTTTGCTGTGAGCGCGATAGGCAGAGAAAAAGATTCGTTAGATTTTTTAGGATTCACACATTTGCCTTTATTTGCATTTCCCATTTTTCTCGCATTTATCTTGCAATTTTTCTAACAACTCATCATTTATCGACTCTAGCGGGATTAGATTCGCCATTTTAGGGTCATCGCGTGGTTGGAGTTTGGCTTTCTTTAAAGTTTCTTTTTTAAGTTTTTCTATATCAAGCGCATTTGCATTTGTGAGCGTTAGCACATAAAGCACAAAAAGCAAACTTAATGTTTTCATTTTCTCATTTCCCCTAGCATCGCTCTACTATTTCTACAATCTTAAATGTGCCATTGCCTAAATCAAACAATATATAGCTATCATAGCCACAATCTTGTGCGTATGTGATTGTGAGCTGTTTTTTGTCCTTGCTCCACTCATATTGCGCATACCATTCCTCGCTCTCGCACTTATAGTATTTAGATTTTTCACTTCTGCATTTGCCATTGTATCGATAATTTTGCTTTGGCAATGTCCCTAAAAATTCAAGTTTATATTCATATAATCCCAAATCCATCGATTCTCCGCTTCCCCATCGCTCCCAATATAAAGTCCCTTTTGCCTTTTTTAGTTTATCGTGTGCTTCTTGCATGCTTTTGGCTTTTATTATGGTAAATATAGGTCCTCCACAAGCGTCTAAATCGTATTTAGGATTTACCACGACTTCATAACTATAAGTCTCTCCATTGCTCAATTTTTCAGTTACCCGCCGCAATTCAATCTTGCTCTCATCAAGTTTCTCAAACTCACAATCCGCGTAATCCCATTGCCAATCATCTTTTGCATTCCCTGCAAACGCAATCGACACAAACGCTACCAAAATTACCAAACTTAATTTTTTCATTGTTTTACTTCCTTTTTAGATTGTCGCTAGATTCGTGTAAATCGTTATGCGAATCGCCCACAATCGCGCCATTTTTGTCTATTAAGCCATCTAAATACAAAGCCGCCCACACTCTATCATAGTTAAAATTGCCATTAGATTCACCTAAAATCACTCTATAAGATTGTGTATGCTTATGAAATATTGCCTCAAAAAGTTGTGGATTTTGCTCCAAAAGATAATTTGTAAGATTGCTTATGCCAATAAGATACGCGCTATCAATACGCATTCTTATCGCAAAATAAGGGTCTTCTAAGTTTCTCCAATACACTCTACGACTTGCATCTGCTTCCTCATCGCCATTTTCTGCTTCTCTATCAAGTTTGGCAAGATAATTATTTACCGATTCTATGTCCTTTTTGACATTTTTATCGCGCAATTTCATCGCTTCCTTTGCTATGGCTTTAACTTTTGACTTTTGGACTTTGGGAGTATGGCGCATAATGAGATTATAGTAACTTGTAAAAATATTATCCAAAAAAGCATTATGATTGTAGCAAAGTAGCCACTCACTCGTATTTTCTTGCACTTTTTCACACGAAAAGCTAGGCTTTACACATTCATTTGTCTCAACAATAGCTGGACGACAACATTGCTCATAGAGCCATTCAACCTGCTTATCTAGTGTCTCTTTTGACGCGATTGTAGCAAATGCAGAACCTAAATCATTGGAGCACACAATATCGCTAATTAACAAAAATAATATAAGTTTTTTCATCAATCTACCTCACTTTATTTTGCTTTCAAAATCCTTAAAAACTTCACTAGAATTTATTCTATTAAAATGTTTTCAAAAACATTTTGCAGATTTGCACAAATCAACATACCCTAGCGTTGCTAAAATCTTGCTAAAAATGATAAAAAATATCCGCTTTAATTGCCTAAACCAATGGCAATACAATTTATATTAAAATCTTTTTTTGGAACTATGTATGATATGTATTATGCCTGCTACTACCACACACCATAATACAGGGGACAATAAACATAAGGCAAATACATAATTATCTACATAAATAAATTGTAATTCGTTATTTAGAAACATTGAGCCTGCGCCACCGCTAGTTTCGGCAAGGTAATAAAAAAACTTTGTCATAAAATGAGAGGCTATTGCGCAAAATATGATTCCAAACACTAAAAATTTACATATTTTTCGTTGCTTGTATATAGATAATACAAACCAAAATGTATATGGGATTATCGATATTGAAGTAAGACACGCTACAACTAATTCAATTCTATTCGTTAAATAAGTATATATAATACCACCAAGACATAATGCCATTAAGTATGCAAATAACATATATTTTGTATTATTTGTGCTTTATGATTTATAAGCAGCAAAATCAAACACAATATATTTATCCAAACAAGCAATCCAAAGTAATCCATTACTTAAAAAATTCCTCGTATAAATTTATGATATTATTTTGCGCTAGACTAGCTCATGCGTTTAATCTTACTCACACTCAAACCCCACTTGTGAGTTATGAATCACACCATAGATTGCTTTGCTTGTGTCTTTTGCATTTGGTGGGATATAGGCGATTTTATACCATTTGGGATTGGCAAAATCTTTGCCTAAAAATATAATAAAACCTTTTGTCAAATCATTAAAATCATTTGCACATCTTGTGTGAATGCTATCTTTTAAAATCTGATTCAATACCCTGCCTTTTGGTGATTCGCGCAAGTTGATATACGAATCTTTGGAGGCATAGGATAGCATATATTCGCTAGGAAGCTCTATTGTGCTAATATACCATTTTCTTATGTCGCCTAATGTTTTTACAGAATTGCTCTTTATATTTGCAAAGTATCGTGAATCGCTATCGCTATCTAAATTTGTCTCTATAAAATAATTTTGCAAAGTGATATTTACGCGCACGGCAATGCCACCAAAAATATACTCATCATTTTTATCCACTTTATTTTTCAAAATATTTTTTAGTTGCAAAAAACTACTTTTTTGAAATTCTATATTTTTTTGCAAGGTATCCATTATCACAATGCCAAATTGATTGTCATAGCTTGATAATCGTGGCAAAGCCTTTGGGTTGTCTGGGAAAAATATTAAACGCCAATACATATCCACTTCATCTTGGTATTTGTGCCATTCAAGCACACCATTTAGCGTTATTTCGCCTTTATAAATGATTTTAGTATTTTCAGTATGGCTTTTTTGCAATGCGCCAAAATAACTCATATCGCCTTTTAGCATATCATCAAATTTTGGGTTGTTTATTTTCCCTGCGGATACAACGCTAAAACATATAAGCAATACAAACAACGCAATTTTCATTTTTCACTACCTTATATTATTTTAGATTCGCGTGAATCTTATCTAAAACCGCTTAATTCTCACGCTTTTGGATTTTAGATTATAACTCTTTAATGTTTTGTTAAAATCTTACTCACACTCAAAGCCCACTTGA